>JBEKFJ010000018.1:0-26962 GCA_050013355.1 Oryzomonas sp. | reverse complement strand
AATTGATTCATATTTTAATCGCTTGCCAGTTGTTCTTTTACCTGATATTACCTCAGATGTGTCACTACCGTTAAGATAATTTTCTAAAACTCTTTTAGTCTCTTCAGACATAAAACTAGCACTAGTAATCCGCTCCCTGCAGTTCCACATAGAATTATGTATCGTATTAATTGCCTCAAAATAGTTTGAATCTATTCTATCTTTATTGCTATCAATAAATGACTCCTCATTAATCCAATTAAGATACGCTCTTATTCTAATATATTCTTCAACAGATATTACTTTCAAGTAATCAACAAACTCTTCTTTAATATAATTAAAGCAAATAAATTCAAGTTCTCCATTTAAACACTTGTTAATCATTGTATCAGCAATAAGGAAACCGAAATATCGTTTTGCATCAAAGTAATCAGTATCTATTCTATCGATGTTATTATCCTGTATTGCTCCTCTACAAGACCAAAAAATGTGAGCTTGATGATTAACAAGTTCCTTTAGCTGCTCGCGTAACGGTAGTTGACTGATATAACTTTCAAAATTACTCATTGCTGAAATGAAGTCGTTATCCTGTCTACTTTGATTTTCATCCCTGATTGCACCGTTATTTAACCATTCTGCATACGGTAATATTTGTTCAGCTGTAAATCTTATTAATGAATTACATATATCTTCATGTTCAGGAAAATCTTCACGCGGATTCTGCTTCGCTAACTCATCCTGAAGGTCATCAAAGAATTTGGGGTCTGTTGTCATATGTCAATGATCCCCCTTTTTTATTAGTACTTTTAAATATATTCTTAACTATTTTATCAACTTATTTTTAAATATCAGACTCAATAGATTCATCCATTATTTTAATTGCATCTGGCACTTCTTTATTTACCAATTTTGTTACTTTATCAACTAATTTACCAAGTTTTCTTTCTAGTTCAGGCTCAATAGCTTTATCCATCATTTTAATTGCATCTGGAACTTCTTTATTTACCATTTTTGTTACTTCATCTGTTTTACTTAAATTACAATTTAGGGCTAAATTACCAAATTTTACTTCTTGAAATCTATTAATTAAATCTTTTATTGATCCCTTAAAGGTAAAAATACCAACAAGTGTTACAATTTGCCATGAAAGACCTTTTTCAATCAGTTTAATAACGTCATTAATGTCCATATCATTTAGAGCCTATTCATAGTAAGGGCTTGGATTTTCTTTCTGCATCTTCTTGCTAATATAAATTATCGTTGTTGTTTAAGCACAAATGGTTATATTAGCAAAAAAACCACCCAATAGGCTCAATGGAGCCTGATGTAGTGGTTTTGCTCATGGCTTCATTTAAAGAAACCACCATCACTCCAATTTGTATACTTAAATTTTCGCCCTTATACACCCATTAAAAATACTGTGTCAACAACATAATTTATCTGTAGACACCAGCATAACTTACTAAAAAACTGGCCTATAATCAGAAATAGGTTTTTGTATGAAGACCCCTCGGTATATGATCTGCTAAAATACCAATATGGCCGCTTTCGTGGAGGTTGAAAAGACTGTCAACACAACCTCGCATTAATAATAGAGCAATGTTCATGCCATTTTTACAACTTACTTAAATTATTACATTAATTATATAGTTGTAACTGAAGGAGCATAAAGTGTAAATATAACCGACACATAGGTAATCAAGATCGAGTAGCAGGTCGAACAAATTGATAATAAATACAGCAGTTTGTGCTCTGAAACAAGCTGTAAAAAATCCTGAAGCATTCGGTTTTATTTTAGCCTCCATAATGGTCTAGAGATCGTTGGGTTCCTCTAAGATGCTAAGTTTGATTTGTCAACTTGGTAGACTCCAAGCCCCACCTGCCCACAAGCCCACCCCCAAAAAATTCGTCTTGCAATAAAGTAACATAAAAGGTACTATTAATTATATCCTATACACTGGTCGAAGTCTTACTTGAGGACGAAAGTTCACCATATGCTGACTGGTTTAACTCCCTTGACCCTCTTGCAGCCGCAAAGGTGACAATTGCCAAGCTCCGCATGGAGCAGGGCAATCTCTCTTCCGTCAAGTGGTTCAGCGGCATTGGTGAGTATAAAATTGACTGGGGGCCGGGATATCGCATTTATCTGGCGCGGGACGGGATGAGCATAATTGTGCTTCTCGGTGGTGGCACCAAAAAACATCAACAGAAAGACATCGACCGGGCAATTGAGTTATGGGAAGGCTACAAGAGACGAAAGGGGAATTGATATATGGCCCTGACAAGAAATTTTAAAGAGACCGTAATCGCACGAGTCAAGAGCGACCCGGCATTTGCCCAGGCTCTTCTTGATGAAGCGCTTACTCTCATGCTCAATGGGGAGCCGGATACGGCCAAGCTGGTATTGCGTGACCTTGTCAACGCAACCGTTGGTTTCGAAAATCTTGCGGTCGAGCTGCACAAACCAAGCAAAAGCCTCCATCGGATGTTGTCTGGTTCGGGGAATCCGACAATGGCAAATCTTTCGGCCATTCTTGTAGCAATCAAGAAGGCATTACAAGTTGACATTCGGACGACCATCATCCCGCATGCTGCATAAACGAATGTGTACTTAAACTATTGACCTGGTCAGGTTAAGGCTCTACTGTTAAATCATCATGAACACAATAAATGTCCAAGAAGCAAAAACGCACCTGTCGCATTACCTTGACGAGGTTGCCAAGGGAAAGAGTTTTATTCTCTGCAAACGGAATAAACCCGTGGCAGAAATACGCCCCATCGCCACCAAGACTCATGAAAAACGTCCGATAGGTCTTGCCAAGGGGACATTCTCGGTGCCGGCTTCTTTTTTCGATGAGCTGCCGGACAAAACTATCGCTTTGTTCTCTGGCGGGGAGCAATGAATAACCTGGTTACATAAAGAATTTTCCGAAATTTTTTGTGTTCCAAGGTACCAGCCCGTCCCTCTGCTGTTTCGGACCCATGGAGACTATGGGTTGCCCCGCTACATCTCCATGACAACCGGCAGGATCACCGGCCGGCGCTCGATGGTCTTCTTGAAGAAGCGCCGCAAGGCCTGGCGCACGGCGGTCTTGACCTCTTCCGAATCCCGGCGCATCTCTCCGCTCAACTCGTCGAGCGCATCGACCACGATGCAGCGGGCGGTCTCCAGGTATTCCTGGCTCTCGTCCTCGAACACGAACCCCCGGGATACGATGTCCGGCCCGTAGATCAGTTCGCCGCTGGACTGGTTGATACCGATGATCACCACCACCATGCCGTCCTCGGAGAGGTGCTTGCGGTCCTTGAGCACCACGCTGCCCACGTCGCCGACCCCTTTGCCGTCCACGAAGACCCGTCCCGATTCGACCTTTTCGATGATCGCCGCCGTATCGGCGTAAAAGGCCACCATGTCGCCGTTGACGGCCAGGATGCAGCGCTCCTCGGGAATGCCGACCTTCTGGGCAAGCTGGATGTGCTTCACCAGGTGTCGGTATTCGCCGTGCATCGGCATGAAGAAACGCGGCCTGACGATGTTCATCATCAGCTTGAGTTCCTCCTGGCTGGCGTGACCCGAGACGTGCACCTCGGAGACCTTCTCGTGAAAGACCTCGGCGCCGCGACGGTAGAGGTGGTTGATCAGTTCCGAGATGGTCCGTTCGTTGCCGGGGATGAAGCGCGAGGAGAGGATGACCGTGTCGCCCCGTTCCAGCTTGATCTGCTTGTGGTCGTCAAGGGCGATGCGGGTCAGCGCCGACATCGGCTCACCCTGGCTGCCGGTAGTGACCATGCAGACCTGCTCCGGCGGCAGATAGGCAAGTTCCCGCAGGTCGAGCAGCATGTCGTCGGGGATGTTCAGGTAGCCCAGTTGGCGGGCGATGCGCACATTGGCGATCATGGAACGGCCGTTCAAGAGGACCTTGCGGCCGCAGGCGATGGCCACGTCGGCCACCTGCTGCACACGATGGATGTTGCTGGAAAAGGCCGCCACGATGATGCGGCCCCGACATTTGGGGAAGATGTCGGCAAAGGCCTCGCCCACGTACTTCTCGGAGATGGTGTACCCCTCGCGCTCCACGTTGGTGGAGTCGGAAAAGAGGGCCAGCACCCCCTGGTCGCCATAGCTGGAGAGCCGGGCCAGGTCGGTCAGTTCCCCGTCCACCGGGGTCTGGTCGATCTTGAAGTCGCCGGTGTGGATCACCACCCCCTCGGGGGTCGTGATGGCGAGGGCGCAGCCGTCCACGATGGAGTGGGCCACCCGCAGGAATTCCACCCGGAAGCAGCCCAGCTCGACCGTATCGCGCGGCTTGACCGTGACCAGTTCAACCACGCCGTCCAGCTTGTACTCCTTGAGCTTTTCATTGACGAAGCCAAGCGTCAGGGCCGTGCCGTAGACCGGCACGTTCAGCTCCTGCAGCACGAAGGGGAGGGCGCCGATGTGATCTTCGTGGCCGTGGGTCAGGCAGATGGCGCGGACAGAGCCGCTGCGTTCGCGCAGCCAGGTGATGTCGGGGATGACGTAGTCGATGCCGAGCATCTCCGGTTCGGGGAACATCAGGCCGCAGTCGGCGATGATGATGTCGTCGCCGTGCTGGTAGGCCATCATGTTCAGGCCGATCTCGCCCAGCCCCCCGAGGGGGATGACGTGGAGGGCACTGTTTGATTCAAGGTCTGCCATGTCTTATCTCTCTCTTTGCAGCGGCACCAGGCCGGCGATTTTCTGGTCGCAACGCACGATCCAATCCTTGCCGGGCTGCGCCAGCCAGCGGTCGGCGTAGAAGGCGCTCCGCAGGGCGCGGTAGGCGATCAGGGCGCGGTTGACGTCCCCTTGCCGTTCCGCTGTCTCCCCCAGTTGCCAGAGCTTTTGGGCCGCTTTTTCAATGGTCGGATGGAAGGGCAGGTACATGTGGATGGCCGACTCGTAGCCCGCCAGCGCCCCGGTAAAATCGCCCATGGTGAAGGCCGCTTCGCCCAGCTGGAACTGGGACTGCATGCGCCACCATGTCCCGGCGATGAAGAACAGCAGGCTGAGCACGATGATTATTGCGGCGTTGGCAACTGTTTTCTTGATTCGTTCGTCCATTGTTCACCTGAAAAAAGAAGGGATTATAGTCAACAGGATGCCGATCACCGTTGCAATGACGCCAGCCAGGACGGCCAGCGCAGCGGCGATGTCGTAAGGCTTTTGCAGGCGATGGGCCGCGGGCAGCCCCCAGGCAACGGCGGCAAGCCCGGCAATGACAAGGACCAGGTACTGATAACCGATGTTCATTCAATGCTCCAGGGCCGAAACGATGGTGGAGCGCGTCTGCTCCATCAGCCATATTTCGGCTTCATTTTTTGAAATATCCTGCGGCACTGCCAGCGGCGGGTGCAGCAGGATGCAGATGTCGCCGCGCGAAAGCCTGATCTGGCCGGCGGGGTTGATCCTGCCGCTGCCGTTGATCGTGACCGGGACCACCGGCACACCGGACTTGCGCGCCAGGATGAAGCCGCCGCGCTTGAACGGCAGCAGTTCCCGGGACAGGGAACGGGTCCCTTCGGGGAACATGACCACGCTCTTGCCCTCCCTGATGATCGCAGCGGCATTATCCATGCTCTTCAGCGCCTTGCGGCCGTCGCTCCGGTCCAGGGGGATGTAGCCGCCGCGCCGCATGGAGGGGCCAAAGACCGGGATATGGAAGAGCTCTTTCTTGGCGATCCAGTAGATCCGGCGCGGCATGGCCGCCACCAGCGCCAGGATGTCGAAGTTGCTCTGGTGGTTGCTCATGAAGATGACCGGCCCTGCCGGAAGATGCTCCTCGCCGCACACCGTCACCCTGACGCCTGCCATGCCCAGGCCCAGCCGCGCCCATAGCCGGGCGTGAGCGGCATAGACCCTGCCGCTGGCGTCCAGCAGGGTGCCGACGAACGCGCTGGCCGCAAACAGGAAGGTCAGCGGGATAAACATTGCCAGATACAGGTATGCCCGGATTCGGGAAGCGTCCACGGTTGTCTCGTTTATCATGCCGCGATGCATTCAGGATGACGGTTTGGCCACAGAGACGCAGAGACACAGAGGAAATCACAGAGTTTTTTCAAATATTCTCAAATCCTTACATGGTAAAGAGAAATGAGATCGAAAATGAAGTCTAACCCTTATAAATGTTTATCTCCGTGGCTCTGTGGCAAATGCTTTTTCCGGCTTGAATGCAGCCCGGCACCCGTTAATGATGGTATGGCTCGTTATTCAGGATGCTGAACGCCCGGTAGAGTTGCTCCAGCAGAAAGACCCGCGCCATCTGGTGCGTGAAGGTCATCTTCGACAGCGAGAGCAGCCTGCCCCGGCTGCGGAACTCTTCGGAAAAACCGTAGGCCCCGCCCACGGCAAAGACCAGTTCACCGGTGCCGGCATCGCGCTGCGCCCCGATGAATGCGGCAAGTTCCGGGGAATCCATCTGGCGGCCCCGTTCGTCCAGCAGTACCAGGGTTGCACCGGTCGGGATCTGCTTCTCCAGCCGCTCGCATTCGCGCCGCCTCATCTCTTCGGCCTCGGCGCCCTTTTCGTCGCGTATCTCGCACAGCTCCAGCGGGGAGTAACGCCTGATGCGGCCTGCATAGTCGGCCAGCGCCTCCCTGACCCATCCTTCCTTGCTTTTCCCCACCCAGAGGACCCGGAGTTTCATGGTTGGTGCCGTCCCATCAGCCTACCATGCCGTCGAAGGCATCGGAAGGGCAGGGCAGGTATGGGCCTTGCCGCCGATACAGCCGCCCGAAGCCGAAACCTGCCTCAAAAATCGTCTTCCCGGCGGGCGTTTCTGATCTGCTCCGGCAGATCCAGTTCCGGCGCCATGCGCCAGAGTTCGTCCAGCTTGTAGTAATGCCGGAGCTGGTCGCTGAAGACATGCACGATCACGTCGCCGTAATCCATGACGATCCACTTTCCCTCGCTCTCCCCCTCGATACCCTGCACCTTGCCGTACTTCTTCAGACCGGTGCGGATACCGTCGACAATGGCTTGGTTCTGCTTGTCCGAGTTGCCGGAGATGATCACCAGGTAGTCGGCGATGGTGGAGACCTTTGCGATGTCCAGCGCCCGGATGTCGAAGGCCTTCTTGTCAAAGGCCAGCTCGGCGCATTTCAACGCCCGCTCCTGGGAGGAAAGCACCGGTTTCTCTGCTGCTGTTGTTTTCTTTACCGGCATGTGTTGTAGATCCCCTGTTCTGTGATGTAAGCCGCCACCTGCGGCGGCACCAGGTGGGCGATGGAGCGCCCCGAGGCCGCCAGGGTGCGGATTTCGCTGGATGAGATGTCCAGCGGGCAACCGGAAAGAAACCGGACGCTGGTGCCGGAGGTATGATCCAGCCTGCCGGCGCCGGGAGTATAGCTGAACTCTGCCCGTATGGCAACGGGAAGGGCCATGGCCGGGTCGCTGATATGCTTGCCCGGCCGCTCCACCACGATCAGGCTGCAGGACGCGAAGATCTCCCGAAAACAATGCCACAGACCGATCTCCAGGAACGAATCGCTGCCGATGATGAAGTAGATCTCATCCTGAGGAAAACGCTTCCTGAATGCCTGGATCGTGTCGATGGAATAGGATTTCCCGGTCCGCTCCCCCTCGATCTCCGACAGCTCGAAAAAGGGATTGCCGCTGATCGCCAGCATGACCATCCGGCTGCGCCGTGCAAAGGGCACCTCCCCCGCCAGCGGCTTGTGGGGCGGATCGCCGGCCGGAATAAAGACCACACGGTCGAGGTCGCAGGCCTGCCGCGCCTCCTCCGCTATATGAAGATGGGCCAGGTGTACCGGGTTGAAGGTGCCCCCCATCAGTCCGATCCGCATGTCGCTTTCACCATCTGGCTAAAACCTTAAATCTGCCACAGAGCCACAGAGAAAAACAAAAAACAAGAGAGGCCCCCACCCTAACCCTCCCCTTTAGGCCCCAGAGGGTCCGCAAGGGGGGAGGGAACTTTTGCAAGAGGCTCAAGAATGAACAGGATAACGGCGTAAGGATTCAAACTACCATGGTTTAGGGGTTATCCCTTTCATCCTGTTCAGCTCGGTAAAATAGGTTACGTCTTTGACGGTCTCCGTGCCTTTGTGGCTCTGTGGCAAAAGCGCTTCGATCTTGTACTTACAGGATTATCGGCTTTAAAAGCGTTCCCCGGATCGGCACCTTATACACGCCGGGCGAGGCCGCGAACTTGGCCAGCAGCAGGAACACCAGCTTCTGATTGTCCATAAACTCGGGCTTGGGCATGATCTCAAGCGTCAGGTTGAGGGGTGACGTGATGACATTGGCGCCGCCGGGGAGATTCCCCGACAGGCGCATGTAGATGCCGTCCCCCTGCAGCGTGAAACTCTCCAGTCGGGAACTGCCGTCCGTGACCCGCACCATTCCCTGGCAGCGCAGGTTGGCGGCATCGGGCAGCGGGAACTCCCCCAGCTTGACGCCGGAGAATGCCAGTTGCTTCACCTCCAGCCTCAGGTCGCCGGACAGCCTGCCCGCCTTGCGGGAAAGCTTCCCTTTGCTCCACAGGCTCCCCCCTGCCGTGGCCCCCAGCACGGTCTTGAAAAAAGGCAGGTCGGACAACGGCATGCCGTCAGCGGCAAGCTCCAGGGCCTCCGTGCCGTTTATGCCGTACACAAGGTCCAGATGTCCCGCACCCAGGGCCGACGTCAGGCCGATCACAGCCCGCCCCGTCAGAAGCGGCAGCAGCCGGAGCCGGACCACCAGCCGGTCGAAGCGCAGCAGCGGTCCCTGGCCGGAGGAAAGGACCGGCTGGTGCCACTCTAGGCCGGGGAGCAGGGTCTTGTGCGCTTCAGGTGACAGGGAAAGCCCCTGGTCGGCCAACATACCGCTGATCAGTTCATTCACCTGCCGCGTGGGCAGGAACAGATAGATACATGCCAGGAAAAGCCAGACTCCCGCCGCCACCAGGCCGGCTCTCCGCAGCAGCCCTCGCCACGGCGTCATTTCTGTTGTCCGGGAACAGGTTTCAGCAGGGCGATGGTCAGCGCCAGGTCAAGGCGCGAGGGGTCGTCGAAGCGCACCCTCAGGTTGGCCTTCTTCAGCAGCACCGGGCGGTTTCCTTTCTCCAGGCGATAGACCAGGTTGATGGCTTCATTCGCCGTCAAGCCGTCGATCCGCACATCGGCGGCATCCTCCACCATGCCGTTGTGTTCCTCCCCCTTAAGAGGAGAGATCTTGACCCCTTTCCCCTTGATGCCGATCTCGTCGATGATCTTGGCCGGGGAATCATCGGGACGAACCGATGCCATGCGCCCCGCCAGCGTGTCTGAAGACTGCTTGGCCGTACGATAGAGCGCCTTGAGCGGCAGCAGTTCTTTGAGCACCGCCTCGCGCGCCTTCCGTTTCTGCTCCAGCGCCGCAGTTCGGCCGGCCAGCGCCGACCACCCCAGGAATACCGCCAAGAGGGCGATCAGCACGTACCCGGCCGTCAAGCGGGCGCGGCTGTCAAGGTCGCGCCAAAAGTCTTGAAGCTCTGCAAGCAGGCTCATTTTTTGGCCTCCTTGAGCGTGCCGGCCAGGGTGAAGGTCACCGAGCCGTCGGGGCGGCTCTTGACCTCGCCCAGTTCCACGGTGGCCATCAGCGGCACCAAGGCGGACTTGAACTCGTTGACCGCCTGGGCTGAGCGGGCATCCCCCTTCACCCGCAGATTGCTCCCTTCAAGCTCGGCCTCGTAGAGGCCATTGATGGTGTTCCCCTTGGCTTCGGCCAATTTTTTGAGCACGTCCAGGAAGGAGCTGCCCTCCTCTGCACCGGACAGCTTCCTGATCTCCCCCTTGACCTCGGCCACCTCATCCACCGCCTTGGCCCGGCCGGGGAACACCTCGCGGTACAGGGAGGCGACGGACTTGTCCAGCGAGGCCAGGTCTGTCTTCACCGCCCAGTACTGGAGCCCCTTGGAAGCAAACAGCAGTATAACGGCCACTGCCGCCAGAGCGGCGGTCACGGTCATCTTCCTGAGCAACGCAGTGTCACCGGCCTTCCAGGCCAGGTCAGAGCGGCGGAAGTCGGGTAGAGCGCCGGCCTGGCAGGCCCGGGCCACGGCCAAAAGCCCGGCCAGTTGCTGGAAGGCCTCATCCGTCTTGAACAGCGGCGCCAGGGCGTCAGGCATCTTCAGCCGCTCCGTCGGCAACGAAAGGCCGTCGCCTTCGGCAAGCCAGGCCGATTGTCCGCCAAAGAGGACCAGCCGTGGAGGCAGCGTGATCCCGGATAATTCCAGGGCCGCCAGGGTCGCGGCAAGCCGTTTTTGCGGATCGTCGTCGTTAAATGCCCGGACAAAGGTGACGCGGTCGCCGCTGATGACCGCCAGGGCGGCCCCGTCGCAGACCACGGCGTCGGCGGGGCATTCGGGAAGAAAGCTCCAGGCGAACGGGGCGGAAGTGACCACCTGCGGTTCGCATCCGGCCTCCCTGAAGGTTTCGATGGCCTGGCGGAGGTCGGCCTTGCGCGCCCACAAGGCCAGGTAGCGCTTGCTTCCGACGGGAAGCGCATCGAAGACGGCCTCTTCCACCGGCAGGGCGATCTCTCCCTGCATCTGCCCCGGCAGCACCTCGCGCACCTTGCGCAAGTTATCGAGCGGCAGTTCCACCGTCCGCTGGGCGAACAGCGCCGCAGAGAGGCAGAGCACGATGCGCGGCGAGCCGTCGATACCGGCTGCGATTCGGCCGGCAACGACTGACAGCGGCTGTTCCTCGTTCAATGCAAATTCGGCCGCCCCCGAAAAGGAGAGCGACGTGCCGGCAACCCCGAAACGGGCGGCCAGCACATGCTGTGATTCGACCTGTATGATCAGATAATCCATATCGTTCCTAAATGACGTTACTTATCAGACGGGCATGGCGCAGCTTTTCATCCCCAGAGCAGAAAGCCCGGCTCGTACACATTCCCCAGCACCTTGTGCCGCGGCATGACCCGCAGCATGAAGCCGTGCCGGCCGCAAAATCGGCATTCGATCGCACCGCTGAACAGGTAGTGGCCGTCACCGGCCGGCGACGCGTTCTCCAGGAGGACCGTTTCGCCTCCCTGGATGTTTCCGGTCGAATCCAGCACGCCGAAATACCCTTCCACCGCCACGTCCTCCACAGGGATGTCGCCCAGGAAGACCTTGGCGGATACCGGCACGAGACTGCCCACCGCCACTGCGTCGGAGACCTGGGCCAAGGCATCCTCGATACGCACCTGCGGCCAGGCCTTGAAGGTGCGTTCCTTCCAGCGGGCCAGATCCAGGGCCAGGGCCATGTCGTCATCCACCAGTTGTTTCCACTGGCCATAGGATGGGATGTAGGAGCGGCTGGCGTATTCCTGCACCATGCGGTCGGTGGAGAAGACCGGGCAGAGGCTCTGTATGGATGCCTTCATGGTGGCGATCCAGGAGCGGGGGATGCCGTCGCTCCCCCGGTCGTAGAAATGCGGCACGATCTCCTTTTCCAGCAGGTCGTAGGTGGCCCGGCTCTCAACCTGGTTTTGGTACTCGGTATCCTCGTAGACCTCGCCCTTGCCGATGGCCCAGCCGTTGTTGCCCTGGTAGCCTTCGCACCACCAGCCGTCCAGGATGCTCATGTTGAGGCCGCCGTTGAAGGCCACCTTCATGCCGCTGGTGCCGCTGGCCTCCAGGGGGCGGCGGGGCGTGTTGAGCCACACGTCCACACCCTGCACCAAGTGGCGGGCCACCTCCATGTCGTAGTCCTCGATGAAGACGATCCGATGGCGGAAACGCTCCAGGTCGGAGATCTGATTGATCTGGCGGATCAGCTCTTTTCCCTCCTGGTCCTGGGGATGGGCCTTGCCGGCGAAGATAATCTGCACCGGCATCTCCGGGTTGTTGAGGATGCGCGCCAAACGGTCCAGGTCTCGCATCAGCAGCGTGCCGCGCTTGTAGGTGGCAAAGCGGCGGGCAAAACCGATGGTCAGCACCTCCGGGTCCAGGACCTCCTCGGCAGTGGCGATCTCCTTGACCGTGGCACCCACCTTGACCATCTGCTCCTTGAGACGCTTGCGGGCAAAATCCACCAGCCTTTCTCGGCAGCTCTGCCGGGTGCGCCACAATTCGGCGTCCGGGATCCTGGAGACGCGGCGCCAGACGTTGTGGTCGGTCGGGTCGTCGAGCCAGCGGGTGCCCAGGTAGCGCACCAGCAGGCTGGCCATGTGGTTGGAGATCCAGGTGCGGGTATGGACGCCGTTGGTGATGGAGGAGAGCGGCAATTGTTCCTCGGGCAGCTCCGGCCAGGTGTTCTTCCACATCTTGCGCGAGACCTCGCCGTGCAGCTCGCTGACGCCGTTGGCGTGGCCGGCCAGTTTGAGGGCCAGTACCGCCATGCAGAAGGTCTCCTGGGGGTTCTTCGGGTTCTGGCGGCCAAGGCCGAGGAATTCGTCGCGGCTCAGGCCGAGTAAGCGGTAGTATTTGCCGAAATAACGCTCAAGCAGGTCGGCGGGGAAATGGTCGATGCCAGCCTCCACCGGGGTATGGGTGGTGAAGACGTTGCCGGCGCTGACAATCTCCCGGGCCTCGTTGAACCTGACGCCGCGTTTCTCCATCAGGAGCCGGATACGTTCCAGGGCCAGGAAGGCGGCATGCCCCTCGTTCATGTGGCACACGTTGGGGATGATCCCCAGGGCGCGCAGGGCGCGAACGCCGCCGATCCCCAGCAGGATCTCCTGCAGTATGCGCATCTCCTGATCGCCGCCGTAAAGCTGGGCCGTGATAAGGCGATCCTCGGGGCTGTTTTCCTCCAGGTTGGTGTCCAGCAGGTAGAGCGGCACCCGGCCGACCTGCACCCGCCAGATGTGCACCTTGAACCTGCGCGGGCCGAACTCGAGCTCCACGGTGAGCGGGTCTCCCTTTTCGTCCCGCTCCAGGGTCAGCGGCAGGTTGTAGAAGTCGTTCTCCGGGTAGTACTCCTGCTGCCAACCCTCATTGTTGAGATACTGGCGGAAATAACCCTGACGGTAGAGCAGGCCAACCCCCACCAAGGGCAATCCCAGGTCGGAGGCCGATTTGAGGTGGTCGCCGGCCAGGATGCCCAGGCCCCCGGAATAGACCGGCAGCGACTCGTGCAGGCCGAACTCCATGGAAAAATAGGCCACCTTCATCTGGGAACTGCCGTTACTGGTCTTTTGGAACCAGGTTTTCTCCGCCAGGTAGTCGGAAAGCTTCTCGTCCACCATCCTAAGATGGGCCATGAAACCTTCATCACTCTTCAGGGTCTCCAGGGTGGTTTGCTGGAGGATCCCCAGCATCTCGACCGGGTTGTGACGGGTGGCTTTCCACAATTCGGTGTCCAGGCGGCGGAAGAGATTGATGGCGTCCGGCTCCCAGCTCCACCAGAGGTTGTAGGCCACCCGCTGGAGTGCAACCAATTCGTCGGTCAGCGACGGAACGACCGTGAATTTGTGCAGCATTTTGGTAAAATCCATATCGGCACCCCTTACTTTATCAACTGGTTCATCTCGAATATGGGCAAAAGGACCGCCATGACCACGACCCCGACGGCCAGCCCCATGCCGAGGACCAACAGCGGCTCCATCAGGCCCATCAGGCGGGTCAGGCGTGCGCTGAACTCCCGCTCATAGGCGATACCGGCCTTGAGCAGCATCTCCTCCAGGGTGCCCCCCTTTTCGCCCACACCGGCCAGGTGCACCAACATGGGCGGGAACAGGGGGCTCTTCTTCAGACTGCCCGACAGGCTCCCTCCCTGGGCCACCTCTTCCATCACCTCGTGGAGAAAGGTACGGTAGACCCGGTTGACCAGCACCTCGGAGGTGATCTCCAGGGCACGGATGATCGGCACCCCGCTGGAAAGCAAAAGCCCCAACACCCGGGCAAAGCGCGACAAGAGCAGGTGTTGCAGCATGCCGCCGGCTACCGGCAGCCTGAGCAACAGGCGGTCGCGTTTCATACGCAGGTCATCGCGCCGCATGGCGGAGCGGTAGAGCGGCACCGACCCGATGGCCAGCCCGACCGGAATCCACCACCAGCCCCGCAGGAAATGGGACAGCTTGATCAGGATCACCGTGATCAGCGGCAGTGCGGCCTTGCTCTCCTCGAAGATCACCACGATCTTGGGGATGACCATGGTCAGCAGAAACAGCATCACGCCGCTCCCCACCACCATCATCAGGATCGGATAGGCCAGGGCCGAAACGACCCGGCTTTTGACCTGTTCCTGTTCTTCCAGAAAGTCTGCCAGCCGCTCCAACACGGCGTCCAGCGCGCCGCTGGCCTCACCGGCAGCCACCATGCTGACATAGCTCTCGCTGAAGATCCTCGGTTCGGCCGCCAGGGCCCGCGACAGGGAAGCCCCCTCGGCGATACGGTCGCGCACCCGCGCCAGCACCTGCTTGAGCTGCCCGCTCTCCTCCTGCTCGTACAACGAACCCATGGCCTCGAACAGCGGCACCGACGAGGCTGCCAGCGTGGCCAGGCGGCGGGTAAAGAGGGACAGGTCGGCGGTGGTGATCCCCGGCTTGAAGGAGAAGGACCACGCTGCTCTACTCTCAGCCGTTTCCTCGCTGACCTCGCGGGGCAGAAGCCCTTTGCCCTTGAGTTGGGCCATGGCTTGGCGCTCGGAGTCGGCCTCAACGGAGCCGGACACCGTGGCGCCGGAGCCGGTGTATGCCTTATACCGGAACGTCGGCATAGTCTTCCTGGGTTACGCGCAACACCTCTTCGATGCTGGTGACGCCCGTCGCGGCCCTGGCCAGGCCATCGTCCCGCAGGGTCTTCATCCCGCGCGCAACGGCATACTCCTTGATTTCCCCGGCATGGGCGCGCTTGATGATCATGGAGCAGATCTCCTGGTCCACCGGCATGATCTCGTAGATGGCGGTGCGCCCCATAGTGCCCAGCCCGAAGCACCGGTCACAGCCCCGCCCTCGGTAAAGCCGTTCCGGCAGGCTGACGCCGGCAAACCGCTCCACCGGCCGGTACTCCTCGCGGCAATGGGGGCAGATCACCCGCACCAGCCGCTGGGCCATCACCGCCGCCAGGGACGAAGCGATCATGAACGGCTCGATGCCCATGTCCACCAGGCGTGTCACGGCCGTTGCCGCATCGTTGGTGTGCAGGGTGGAGAGCACCAGGTGGCCGGTCAGGCTGGCCTGGATGGCGATCTCGGCCGTTTCGGAGTCGCGGATCTCCCCCACCATGATGATGTCCGGGTCCTGGCGCAGGATGGAGCGCAGGCCGGCTGCAAAGGTCAGCTCGATCTTGGGGTTGACCTGGATCTGGCCGATGCCCTTGATCTGATATTCGATCGGGTCCTCGATGGTGATGATGTTCTTCTCGCTCGAATTGAGGCGGTTGAGGGCCGCATAGAGGGTGGTGGACTTGCCGCTGCCGGTGGGGCCGGTCACCAGGATGATGCCGTTGGTGCGGGCGAGCATCCGCTCCATGGTACGCACCCCTTCGGCGCCCAGGCCGATATCCTCCAGGGAGAGCACCCCCTTCTTCTTGTCCAGAAGGCGCAGCACGGCCCGTTCGCCGTAGAAGGTGGGGATGATGGAGACGCGGATGTCCACGTCGCGGCCGGCGACGATCACGCGAATGCGGCCGTCCTGGGGCAGGCGCTTCTCGGCGATGTTGAGGCCGGCCATAATCTTGACGCGGGAAACCAGGGCATCTTGGATGATCTTGGGGGGCGTCAGCTTTTCGTAGAGGATGCCGTCGATGCGGAAGCGCACCACCAGGTCGCGTTCGTAGGGTTCGATGTGAATGTCGCTGACCCGCTCCTTGACCGCTTCGGAAAGGATCGAGTTGAGCAGCCGGATGACCGGGGCCTCGTCGGCCAGGTCCAGCAGATCCTGGGGGTCGTTGAATTCGGTGGCCACCGTGGAGAGGTCCTCCCCCTCCAGCTCCAGGAGCACTTCACGGGCGCTGCCGGAAAGGCTGCCATAGATATGGTTGATGGCTTCGCCCAGGACACCGGCCGGCACCAGGACGGCCTCCACCGGCCTGCCGAACAAAAGCCGCAGCTCGTCCATCGCCAGCAGGGCCGAGGGGCCGGAAAGAGCGATCCTGATCCTGCCGTCCCGTTCCCCCAGGGGAAGGATCGTGTGGGCACGGGCAAAGGTCAGCGGCACCCGAGCCAGGAGGGCCGGATCGACCTCGTCCCCCCCGATCTCGGGCTGGCAGGCGATCCCCAGACGCCGGGCGGTGGATTCCAGTTCATCCGGGAGCTGGGATGGGCTCATTTAGCGCCAATCTCCTTCTGCACATCCACCGGATCGACCTTTTTGGCGGCTTCGCCGAATTTTGCCCGCTGAATGTCGGAGATCGTGGCCAGATCGGCGTTATCCTTGATGATGCGCGGGGTCAACAGGATCATCAGGTTGGTCTTGGTCTTGGTCTTGGACTTGGTCTTGAACAACCACCCCAGGCCGGGGATGTCGCCCAGGTAGGGCACCTTGGTGACCACATCCTCATCCTGGTCCTGGATCAGGCCGCCGATCACGACCGTCTCACCATTCTTGACGACGATGTTGGTCTTGGCCGAGCGTTTGGTGGTGATGCGGTCCGTGGCGCCGTTGCCCACCGTAATCGTCGCACCGATGGCCGAGATCTCCTGGCTCAGGTCGAGGCGGATATAGTCCCCCTCGCTGATCTGGGGCTTGATCTTGAGGGTGATGCCCACGTCCTTGCGCTCGACGGAGGTCGTGGAGAGACCGGAGGAGATGGTGGACGACCCCTGGAAGGGGACGTTCGACCCCACGATGATCTCGGCCTCCTTGTTGTCCGAGGTCAGGATGTTGGGCGTGGAGAGCACGTTCAGAAGGTCATTGGAGTCCAGGGCCTTGAGCACGGCGCCGATGTTGCCCGGGACGCCGGCAACCGGGAAATTGAGGGTGGAGGTTGTGGTGCTGGTGGAGGAACTGGTGGCTGAGGCAAGACCGCTCGTCGCCAGGGAGCTGACCACGCCGAAGGGATCGTAGAAAGCCCCGATGCCGAAATAGCGGTTGATCTGGTCAACGCCCAGCGCGCCGAGCTGCATGCCGGTGTCCCGCGACTTGTTGAGCGTCACTTCGGCGATCAGCACCTGTACGAAGACCTGCTTGCTGCGGCGGTCCAGTTTCTTGATCACCTGGATGAGGTTATTGTAATCGTTGGGCGATGCCATGATCACCAGGGAATTGGATGCCTTGTCCGGGGTGATGGTGATCTTGCCGCTGTCGAAGGGGGACGTCTGGGGCGCTGCCGCTGCGCCGGGCTGGCCGGCCGCCGCGGCCGCGGTCATCCCCTTGATCACGCCGTCCAGCACCTTGGCCATGTCGGTTGCGTCAGTGTTCTCAAGGTAGTAGACGTTGACCTTGCTGCTGGCCTCGGGAGGCTGCACGTCCAGCTTGGCAACCAGATCGCGCACCGACTCTTTTACGCTGTCGCTGCCGAACACCAGGAGCGCGTTCAGCCGCTGGTCGGCCAGGACGGTTGCCACGTTACTGGAAGGGGCTGCTGCCCCCGGTTGTCCGGCAGCCTTGGGCTCAATACCGGCGAGCAACTGGCGGATGGTCGTGGCGGCGCTCTCGGCGGAGGCGTTTTTCAGGTAGATAATCTCGATCCCTTCGCGGGTCTTTTCGGTGTCGATCAGGCGCAGAAGGCCCTGAAGCTTGCGGATGTTGAGCGACGAATCCACAATCAGGAGCAGGTTGCCGGGCCCAAAGGCCGAGATGTAGCCGTCCTTGGAAACTATCGGCTGCAGGAAGGTCACCGCATCCTGGGCCGAGATATTTTCAAGTTTGTTGACCTGGGCCACGTAGTTTTCGTTGATCGGCGGCATCTCGCCCGATTTCAGCAGGGTAAGGCCGGATTGCTTTGCCGATGAAATCGGAACGATCTTGGCCACCCTGCCGCTCTGCACCACCGTGAAACCTTTCAACTCCAGCATCGAGACAAAGACGTTGTACGCCTCGTCGATGGAAAGCTTCGAGGGTGAGTAGACAGAAATCTTCCCCTTGACCCGGTCGTCCAGCACAAAGTTCCTGCCGGTCAGGTCGCTGATGAACTTCACCATGGTGGAGATGTCCACCTCGTTGAAGTTCAACACCACCCCCCTGCCGGCGGCAAGCACCGGCGAAGCGAAAAAGAGCCCCGCCAGCAGCAGGGTGCAGAACGTGCGTATCAGGAACTGTTTCAAGCGTGCCTCCACATTGTTTCGTAACAGCATACATCGTTTCGCGGCAATGTTCCGTTCAGGCAAGGCTGCCGGCGGGCCGCGTCACGAATAAATCGTGAACACCGCCGGCATGGATCGGAGCATGGCGTTTCATCGTATATCGTAATTGAACGTTACCGGTTGCCCATCCCTGATCAGATCGAGCTTGAGCCTGCTCTGCCCCTTGAGGGCGATGAACGACTGCAAGGCCTTATCCGGCGAATCCACCGGGAAATCGTTCAAACGCAGCAGGATGTCGCCGTTCTTCATCCCCACCATGCCAAAGACACCATTGGGCTTTACCTCCGAGACCCGAAAGCCTTCCACCTTGCCGTCCTTCTGGCTGGGGAGCAGGCGGGCATCGCTCATGGCTTGGGCCGGGTTGTCCAAGGCTGCGTTGAGCGCCCGCTGGTCGATCACGAAATTTCCGCCGCCCATATTGGCGACCGGCGCGCCTCCCTGGGGGTTGGCCGGTTGAGCGGGAGCTGCCGCGGGGGGCGTCATGGGGGTCAAAAGCTCCACCTTCTTGCCGCCTGCCACGATAAAAGCCCGTTCCCTGGTCACTTCGACCAATCGCCCGGCGTCAAAGACCATATCCCCCAGGCGGAAGACGCGCTCCTCCTGTTTGGTGGTGTTACGCACCAGGGCAAAGGTCTCGCGGAACGAGCCCACAGCCGTGCCGAGCAGCATCAGTTCGGCCGGCGCGGTCGCCGGAGCGGCCCCCTGGACAGCAGGGGCGTTCACGAACGGGGTGAGCTGCCCCTGGGCCCCCTTGCCGAACAGGCCGTTGACCAGGATCGGGGCATAGAACGCCAGATCCTCGACACGGGCGGGGGGGAGGGCAGCGGGAGCCGGCTTGCTCGCGCCCGAACCCCTGGATACAAGCGAGGCATTGAGCCGCCGGCCCAGACCGTTGGCCGTGATGGCCGCCAAAAGGGCGATGATGGCAACCCCAAGCAGGATGTTTATGATGGTAAGAGCACGTGGCATAAGTGTATATCACCTTCCCCTTTGGGCAAGGGGAGCGGGGGAATTTTTGCGGGACGCCCTACAGCCTGATCTCCCCGTTGAAGACCTCTACCGCCGGTCCGGTCATGTAGATGTTGCCGTCCCCGGCCCACTCCATCTCCAGATCCCCCCCCAGGAGGTGGTTGAGGATCTTCTTCCCGGTCAGGCCGTTCAGCACGCAGGCCGCGGTCACGGCGCTGGAACCGGTGCCGCAGGCCAGGGTTTCGCCGGCGCCCCGCTCCCAGGTCCGCTGGCGTACCTCGGTACGTGAGAATATCTGCACGAATTCCACGTTGGTGCGGCGCGGGAACAGCTCATGGTTCTCGATCAGCGGTCCGTAGGTGGAAACCGGGAAATTCTCCACATCTTCCACGAAGATTACGCAATGGGGGTTGCCCATGGAGGCGCAGGTGATCTGGAAGGTGCGGTCGAGGACAGTGAGCGGTTCCGCAATCACCCTAGCGGCGGCGTCGCCGGTCATGGGGATCTCGCCCCTGGTCAGCCGCGGCGGCCCCATGTTGACGCGAACCTTTTCTATCGTGCCGTCGCTACCCGGCACAAGTTGCAGGGCCAGGATGCCGGCCCCGGTCTCGGCGGTGATCTCGGTTTTCGAGACAATGCCGTGATCGAAGGCGTATTTTGCCACGCAACGGATACCGTTGCCGCACATCTCGGACTCGGAGCCGTCCGAATTGAACATCCGCATGCGCACATCCGCCTTGTCCGAGGGCATGATCAGGATCAGCCCGTCCGACCCGATGCCGAAGTTGCGGTTGGAAACCTGTATTGCCGCCTGTTGCGGGTTTGCAACCGTCTCTTCGAAACAATTCACATAGACGTAATCATTGCCGGCGCCCTGCATCTTGGTGAATTTCATCAAACCCGTCCCCTTGCTGCGTGAAGATTTTTGATTGTACAACATAACAAATTCGCAGACCTGCAACAAGCAATTAATCGGAGCAACCGGCTTGGAGCCACCGTTAATTGAACGGCATGATTGCCAAACAACGATGGAATCGCGTATACTTTTCAACTACATCAAACCACACGGGGAGAAAATTCATGATCCGACCCTTCCAGGGCATCCAGCCGAAGATCGACCCCTCCGCCTTCGTGGCCGAGACCGCCGTGGTCATCGGCGACGTGGAGATGGGCCCCCAGAGCAGCATCTGGTACAACTGCGTGGCCCGCGGCGACGTGAACCACATCCGTATCGGCGCCCGCAGCAACGTGCAGGACCTGTCCATGCTGCACGTCACCCACAGGAAACATGCCGACGACCCAGGCGTGCCGCTGATCATCGGCGACGATGTCACCATCGGCCACAGCGTTACCCTGCACGGCTGCACCCTGCACAACGGCTGCTTCATCGGCATGCAGGCCATTGTTATGGACAGGGCCGTGGTCGGCGAAGGAGCCCTGGTGGGGGCGCGTGCCCTGGTCACCGAGGGTACCGTTATCCCGCCCCACACCCTGTGGCTCGGCACGCCGGCCGCGTACAAGCGCGACCTGACGCCGGACGAGGTGGCCTGGCTGCGAAAATCGGCCGACAACTACGTGAACTACGCCTTGCAGTATATCAACGACTGATGCCGAGGCCGCTCCTCAGCCGGGGCCAACCCATGTCATCATCCGCCTCATTCCGTCAGGGATCGCCTCGCCAAGGGCTGTTCTACGGCCTTATTGCCTATCTGGTCTGGGGCTTTTTCCCGGTCTACTTCAAGGCATTGGACAGCATCCCGCCTGTGGAGGTGGTTTCACACCGCATCGTCTGGTCGGTCCTCTTTCTTTTGGCGCTGGCAGCCGCATCTGACCGATGGGGCGAGGTACGGGCCGCCTTCGCATCCCGCCAGGTCGTGCTGACCCTGGTCGGTTCCACCATCCTGATCACCATCAACTGGCTGGTCTTCATCTATGCCGTGGACCAGGGGCAGGTGCTCCAGTCGAGCCTGGGGTACTTCATGACCCCCCTGGTCAATGTCCTGCTGGGCATGGTCTTTCTGCGGGAACGGCTGCGGCCGCTGCAGGTCGTCAGCCTGCTGATAGCCGTTGCCGGGGTCGGCCTGCTGACGGCCAGCGTCGGCGCCGTGCCCTGGATCTCCCTGGTGCTGGCTTCAACCTTCGGCCTCTACGGCCTGCTGCGCAAGACGGCCAACGTGGAGCCCCTGGCCGGTCTGCTGGTGGAGACGCTCCTGACCGGCCCGCTGGCATTGGCATACCTGGTCTGGCTCGGCGTACACGGCCAGGGCTCCTTCCCGGCAGCCGTGGACAAAGGCGCCCTGTGGCTTCCCCTGGCCGGTCTCCTGACCGCCACGCCGCTCCTGCTCTTCGCCGCGGCGGCCCGCAGGCTACGGCTGACAACCATCGGCTTCCTGCAATACCTGACCCCCAGCCTGCATTTTGCCCTGGCCGTGCTGGCCTACGGGGAGCCATTCACCCCTGACCTCATGCTGACATTCATCTTGATCTGGAGCGGCCTGGCGCTCTATACTGCCGATGCGGTCCGCACATTCCGCAATCCGGCGGCACACCGCGACGTACCGCGCCCCTGACCGCGGAGAAACGGCACCCATTATGGAACAAGAAATCACACCACCTGTCCGGAATTCCCCCGATTCCCGGACGGTCCAAACCGCCCTGGACATCCTCGACGACCAGGAGCGCCCAAACCGTCTAACGCGCCTGATGCCGTGGACCGGCCTTTATCGCCAGCGTGGCCTATGTGGACCCGGGCAACTTTGCAACCAACATCCAGGGGGGCGCCCAATTCGGCTACCTGCTGCTTTGGGTGGTCGTGGCCAGCAACCTCATGGCTATGCTTATTCAGACCCTTTCGGCCAAACTCGGCATTGCAACGGGCATGAACCTGGCGGAACAGTGCCGGGCCCACTTTTCGCGCCCGGTGGTCATCGCCATGTGGCTCTTGATGGAGGTCGTGGCCATGGCAACGGACCTGGCCGAGTTCCTTGGCGCGGCCCTTGGTTTTCAACTCCTCATGGGTATACCACTGTTTGCGGGCGCCCTTCTTACCGCCCTCGCAACCATACTGATCCTCGGCCTGGAACGTTACGGATTTCGGCCTTTGGAGGCGGTCATCTCATCCATGGTCGGAATGATCGCCCTCTGCTACCTGCTGGAAACCATCATTGTCAAACCCGATTGGGGGCTGGTCGCCTATCATGCCTTCGTGCCGCGCTTTTCTGGGACCGAAAGCGTCGTGCTGGCCTCGGGAATCCTGGGGGCCACTGTCATGCCCCATGCCATTTTCCTGCATTCCGCCCTGACCCAGGGGCGCATCGTAGTCCGGGACAAAAAACGGCTGCAGAGCCTGTATCGTTTTGAGATCGCGGATGTGGTCATCGCCATGGGGATCGCCAGCTTTGTCAATGCTGCCATGCTGATCATGGCGGCAGCCACCTTCCACACCACAGGTCACGCCGCCATCGGCACCATCGAAGAGGCCTACCGGACCCTGGAGCCGCTCCTGGGGTCATCGGCCAAATGGATCTTCGGCCTCTCGCTGCTGTTCTCGGGGCTATCGTCATCGACCGTCGGAACAAGCGCGGGGCAGGTGATCATGCAGGGATTCATGCAACGGCATATTCCGATCTGGGTACGTCGCCTGGTGACCATGGCGCCTTCGCTGATCGTTATCGGCGCAGGCCTCGACCCGACCCGCACCCTGGTCGTCAGCCAGGTGGTTCTCAGCTTCGGGCTCCCGTTCGCGATTGTTCCGCTGGTCATGTTCACGCGCCGCCCCGACATCATGGGCGAATTGACCAACCGGCGCCTCACGACAGCCATAGCCGGTATGATCGCAGGGATCATCCTGGCGCTCAACGCCTACCTGCTGTATAAGACATTGGTAACGGGGTGATCCCATGTTCAAGCACATCCTCGTCCCTCTAGATGGCTCACTCCTGGCCGAGGCGGCCCTGCCGGCCGCAGCTTTCCTGGCCGGCAGGCTCGGCGCGCGGGTCACGCTCTTCCATGTGGTGGAACGAAACGCCCCCAGCGAGGTCCATGGCCAGTCCCACCTGGGAAACGCGGAAGATGCGGCAACCTATCTGCAAATCCTGTCACAGCGTGCCTTTCCTCCCGGGATCTCGGTTGACCGCCACGTGCACGCTGCGGAAGCGGACGATGTTGCCGACAGCATCGTCGCGCACGCGGACGAATTGAAGCATGATCTGGTCATCATGTGCTCCCACGGCCGCGGACAGGCGCTGCATCTGTTTCTGGGAAGCATAGCTCAAAAGGTGATTGCCCTGGGTTCACGCCCGGTCCTCATCACCCGGCCCGACGAACAGGGGGGCGCGCCGCACTTCTCCTGCAACAACATTCTGGTCCCCTTGGACGGCAATCCCGACCATGCACAGGCCCTGCCGGTCTCAAAGGAAATTGCCCGGGCCTGCAGTGCGGCCCTGCACCTTGTGATGGTTGTTCCCCGTTTTGCCTCCCTGTCGGGTGCGGCGAAGGTTTCCAGCAGAATGCTTCCCGCCACGGCGTCCAGAATACTCGAAATGGCCTCCCAGGATGCCCAGGAGGCCTTCCGGAAACAGCTCGAAGCCCTGCGGGGGGAGGGTTTTGCGGCGAGCGTACACGTACTGCGCGGAGATCCGGCAAAGACGATCGCAAAGGCCGCCGGCCATGCCGGTGTCGATCTCATCGTTCTCGCCACCCATGGGAAAACCGGCATGGAGGCATTCTGGGCGGGAAGCGTGACCCACAGGATATGCACCCTGACCAGAATTCCGCTGCTGTTGATCCCTCTCGCACGAACATAGTCCCCTTCCGGGAAGCATATCCCGCAAAAGTCAGCGGCATTGGCGGTTTCCGAGAAATCCGCCTTGCCTGCATCGGGTATTTCTGTTATTTTCCACGCACATTACGGAAAGGACGCTGAATGAAGGTAACCATCCTGGGGAGCGGAACATCAACCGGGGTTCCCATGGTTGGATGCAGGTGCCGGGTATGCAGTTCGGATAACCCAAAGGACCGTAGAACGCGGGCTTCCCTGCTGATCCGGGACAGGGGGCGGAACATCCTGGTGGACACCTCCACCGATCTGCGGCAGCAGGCCCTGCGCGAAGGCCTGGACAGGGTTGACGCCGTCCTCTTCACCCACCCCCATGCCGATCATGTCAATGGCATCGATGATCTGCGCGGTTTTCATTTTCTACATAAAGAGGTCATTCCCTGCTACGCCTCCCCGGCAACCTTTGAGATATTGTTGACGGGGTTCCGATACATCTTTTTCAAATTCAACGGTTCAGACTATACGCCGCTTCTGTCGCCGCATGAGATCTCCGGCCCATTCGAGCTGTTCGGCCTGACGGTCACCCCGGTTCCCTTGGAGCACGGCAAGGGTGCCTCCCTCGGCTTCCGCATCGGAAAGTTTGCCTATCTGACGGATTGCAGCGCCATTCCCGACAGCTCCCTGTTGCTTCTGGAAGGGCTCGACGTGCTGGTCGTCGACGGGCTTCGCTGGACCCCCCATCCGTTCCACTTCAACATCGAGGCGGCCATAGCCGCGGTGGAACCGATCAAGCCGGCCCGCGTCGTCCTCACCCACCTGACCCACGAGGTATCCCACAACGAGCAGGCAAAGTTGCCGCCCGGTTTCGAATTCGCCTACGACGGCATGGTGTTTGATGTAATGTAATAGTGATTGGAGAGGGAGACTATGCACAAAGACATACGGCTTCATGGGCAGGTCGGCAGCCATATCGAATATTTCGTCATGGTGGTCGGGAATGAGGCCTATCAGCGTTATTTTTTCAACATCGTCCAGGAGGAGGAGCACCTCCGCATCTTTTCGCCGGGAAACGAGTTCATCATCACCCCCCAAGGGATCAGCTACCAGGGCAACGGCGGTTATTTTTGCGAATACATGTTCGGAGTCGATCAACCATCCTCCGACCTCGCCAAACCCGACATCATCAACCGCCTGGTCATGTACGGGGCGCGTTCCGACGACAAGGGCTCAATCCGCTTCAGCGAACGCGCCCACGGGGATGACAGCTTCGAAAATATCTTTTTCGAGGGTAACGCCGTCTGCAACTACTACTTCTTCGTCCATTCCAACCAACTTTCCCGCAAACTGAAATACCAGCAGGAAGAGTTGGTCAAAAAACTCGGCAAGATCATCAAACGTTCCGAAGCGGTGGGCGACGAGCGCGACGACACCCTCATATCCGACATTTTTCCACTGCTCAAGGATGATTCGGCCCAACTCTTCATCATCAAGCTGATCAACCGCAACCACCGCGAATATCGCGACCTCTTCAAAAATCTCTACTACCGCAACAAGAAGATTGCCGACGATGATTTCGCCCGCCTGGTCAACGTTGCGGCCACCTACCGGATCGACCGCTACCAGCAGGAACGCATGCGCATCGACGCCATGTATCGCCAGCCGTCCAACAAGCGCATTGTGGACGAATACCGCAACATCCTCCTGGCCTGCAACAGCAAGGGAGAGATCAGCCATCTGGACAATGCCCGGCTGACCCGTCTCAAAACTCTGTCGGTGCGCAACAAGATCCCCGGCGCCCTGTTCTACACCCTGGACGAGATGCTCAAGAAAGGGCGCAACCTGGTCCTACATGAAGAACAGGATTACATCGCCATAACCCGCGAGATACTTGAAGGGATATTCCTCAAGGAGATGCAGATCGAAAGCGATATCAACCGCGAGGACATGCTCAACCTGATCATGTCCAAGAAAAAGGCCGCTGAAAACCGCGACCATTCCTTTGACCAGCTCATGCTGGATGCCAGCAGGGAATGCGACGAAAAGATCCGCGACGGCGCCGATCCGGGGTTGATTGACGGTTTCTCCTACGTCATCACCTACCTTGATCGTTTCGACAGTGTCTCAAACCTTATCAGCCAACTGGCCTTCATGGAGAACGTGCGGGTCAGCGAGGAGATGCTGCAGGGGCTCTTGGAGCACAAGGCCGCCTTTGACAATCTCAAGGAGGGATGCTTTGAGGAACTGTTCATCCGCGAGCTTTTCCAGAACGCCTACCTGGGGCGCTTCGGGAGGCGCAAGGTTACCGCCCTGCTGGAAGGGCTCACCACCGTTGAGAAGCGTACCGGTAACATTGAGGATTTGCACCGGGAACTCCGGAATATCAACCAGGAAGAGCGGATTTCATCGGTTTTGCTGGAGCATGTGCGCGACCGGATCCGCAACTTCTACTCCAAGTTCACCACCAGGGCCGACCAGGAAGCGTTGCGCCGCGAGGTGGTCGAGGAGCTGAAAAACAAGAAACTCATCAAGGCCGACATCCCCCACCATCTCTTCCATGAAACCATCTTCACCATCAAGAGGGAGGCCATGTATCTCCACTCCCTGCTGCCCCAGATCATCGCCGAGCGCAATGTGGGCCTGCGGGAGGATTTCCTGGAGAACTCCGGTCTCGACCGTTTCTATGTGGAAGAGCTGGAGCGGGAATACTACGAGAAGAACGGGTTGAACCTGGAGGGGCTGTATCAGATCAGGAAAGGCTTGAATTAGAGACAAAACAACCCGGAGACGCTTTACAATTTACTCAAACCATATACAATTTAAACCAAGCTGAAAAACAATCTTCCGCATCGGTCAGATTGCCAAAAACTTGATACGATTCAATTGAGTTTCGGTTACCATTTCGAGTCAACGCAGGGAGACGCTATGGCACTGAACCTGACTACCCTGTTTCTGTTGTTTTTTCTTCTTTCAAACCCCTGGCGCGCTGTCTGTGCGGATGCACCGGTGGGGAGGGATGAAGTCGGCCTGAGAATGGGCCTTCAGGCCGGCGACAAACATGGC
>JBEKFJ010000017.1:0-22450 GCA_050013355.1 Oryzomonas sp. | reverse complement strand
AAAGGCTCTGGCCTGGCTCGAAAAAGGCGCCCAGCCGACCGACACCGTCCGCCAGCTTCTCAAGAATGCCGGCATCATGGACAAGGCGGCAGCACCGGCGGCATAGCGAGTGTATCCACCCGGTCCGCCGGTGATTCTACATGAGCAGAGGATACCGACATGAAAGCACTTGTTGAAACCATCGCAAAGGCATTGGTTGACGATCCGACTCAGGTCAAGGCTGCGGAAGAGACTGAAGAGGATACCCTGGTCATAAAACTGACCGTCGCCAAAGAGGACATGGGCCGCATCATTGGCAAGGAAGGCCGCACCGCCAAGGCGATCCGCACGATCCTCAATGCCGTGTCCACCAAGGACAACAAGAAGGCTATCCTCAAAATTGTAGAATAAATGAGCAATCCGGACGAATTGATTGCCGTGGGCAGGATCAGCGGGACCCATGGGATCAAGGGGCAGCTCAAGGTTCAGTCCTATTCGGGCAACCTTGAGAGCCTGAGCGCTGCGCGGATCGTCACGCTGAGGAGTCCTGGCGGCGCGACGCTGCGGGAGATCGGTATCAAGGGTGTAAAACCGCACAGCAACGGCTTCATCCTCATCCTGAATGATTATGACGACATCGACCGGGCGCTTCCCCTGGTGGGAAGCGAATTGTTCCTCAAGCGCAGCCAGTTGCCGGAACCGGAAGATGACGAGTATTACTGGTGCGATCTGATCGGCCTTCGTGTGGTAACCGCCGACGGGATAGAACTCGGGACGCTGGATGACATCTTCGAGACCGGAAGCAATGATATCTACGTGGTGCGCAAGGACAAGCAGGAATATCTGATCCCGGCCATCGCTTCCGTGATCAGCAGCGTCGACCTTGCAGGGGGCACGATGGTCATCACCCCGATGGACGGTCTTCTGGACCTATGATTTTTGATATTTTGACCCTCTTTCCCGGAATGTTCGCCGGTCCTTTTGACGAGAGCATCATCAAACGGGGTAAAGAAAAACAGCTCATTGACATTGCGCTGCACAACATCCGCGACTGGGCCACCGACCGGCACCAGACAGCCGATGACGCCCCCTATGGCGGCGGCGCCGGCATGGTTATGAAGGTGGAGCCGTTGGCCGCCTGCATCGAAGCGGTCAAGGCCGGCCGACCCACCTCGACGGTGGTGATGACCTCTCCCCAGGGCAGACGCTTCACCCACCAGGTGGCCGCGGAACTGTCGGGGCGCGACGGCCTGATCATCATCTGCGGCCGCTACGAAGGAATCGACGAGCGCATCCGGCAGTTGTACGTGGAGGACGACATCTCGCTCGGCGACTATGTCCTTTCAGGCGGCGAAATCGCCGCAATGGCCATCGTGGACGCAGTGACGCGGCTTTTGCCCGGTGTGCTCGGCAGCGGCGAATCGGCTGAAACCGACTCGTTCTGCGACGGCCTCCTGGAGTATCCCCAGTACACTCGTCCGCCGGAGTTCAGGGGCATCAGGGTGCCGGAGGTACTGCTGTCCGGCAACCACGAACTGATCAGGAAATGGCGGCGGAGCGAATCACTGCGCAAAACGCGCTCACTCCGGCCCGACCTGCTGGTGGAGATCCCGCTGACCAGGGAAGATCGCTCGCTCCTGGCCGGGATCGAACGGGAAGAGAACACCTGTGGCTGCTGACAGGATCAACCTGGCGATAGCGCTGCTGCATCACCCGGTCTACAACAAACGGCGCGAGGTGGTCACCACAGCCCTGACCAATCTGGACCTGCACGATATTGCCCGCTCATCGCGCACCTTCGGGCTGGAACGTTTCTATATCGTGACCCCATCCGTAGAGCAGCGCAATCTGGCGGAGCGCATCACCGGCCACTGGCAGGAAGGATGGGGTGCGGACTACAACCCGGACCGGCGCGAGGCGCTCAGCATCGTCCGGATCTGCACGGACCTTGGATCGGCGGTCAACGATCTTCAGGCCGCCTTTGCCAAACCGGTCAAGACGATCATCACCGGGGCGGCGCAACGTCCGGACAGCATCACCTTTCCGTCCTTCAGACGGATGCTGGCCGAGGCGGACCAGCCGCACCTGCTCCTGCTGGGCACCGGCTGGGGCCTGACAGATGAATGTTTTATCACGGCGGATCACGTGCTTGAGCCCATCAAGGGCGCAGGATCATACAACCACCTCTCGGTCCGTTCGGCGGCGGCAATCATGCTCGACCGCCTGATACCAAGGTGCAATCAAAATGAGTACTAGGCGGCAAGGAGAGTGGCGACGAAGGCGTACTTTTTAGTACGTTGAGGAGCCACCGACGAAGCCAACAACGTAATCGTTTGATTGCGACTTGGTATGAGGGGAATCAGACAAGAGGCACATTAACAGGAAGCAGATACATAGAGGAGGAAGGCAATCATGAACACCATCGATACCCTGGAATTCGAACAAATGAAAAAGAACATCCCCCCCTTCAAGGTCGGAGACACGGTCAAGGTGCAGGTTGCGATCGTTGAAGGCGACAAACGCCGTCTCCAGGCCTACCAGGGCGTAGTGATCGCGCGCCAGAACGGCGGCATTCGCGAGTCCTTCACGGTGCGCAAGATATCCAACGGCATCGGCGTCGAGAGGGTATTCCCGCTCCATACCCCCACCATCGAGGCCATTGAGGTCGTTACCCGCGGCCATGTCCGTCGAGCCAAGCTCTACTACCTGCGCAAACTGCGCGGCAAGGCGGCCCGTATCCGCGAGAAGAAATACATCGCCGAAGCCTGAGAAGAATTGAAAAGCCCCGCTCAGCGGGGCTTTTTCGGTTCAGGGACCGACCATGCGCCAGACCGAACTCTTTGCCGCTGCCCCCATGGACACGCTGACCCTTGAGCAGCATGCCCGCAGCCGGGGTTTTTCCCTGATCGCCGGGGTTGACGAGGCCGGGCGCGGCCCCCTGGCCGGCCCCGTGGTTGCGGCAGCGGTCATACTCCCGGAAGGACTTCGTATCCCCGGTGTCGATGACTCGAAGAAGCTATCGCCGGAAACGCGGGAGCGCCTTTTCGACGTCATCAGCGCCCAGGCCCTGGCCGTCGGCATCGGCATGGGCAGCCCGGAGATGATCGACCGCATCAATATCCTGCAAGCCACCCGCCACGCCATGCTGGAAGCTGTCGCCGTCCTCTCGCCCCTACCCGATTTCATCCTGATCGACGGGATCACTCCGATCGACTCCACCATCCCCCAGAAGACCATAAAAAAGGGGGACTCCCTCAGCCTCTCCATCGCAGCCGCCTCGATCATCGCCAAGGTCACCCGCGACCGCCTGATGCGGGAGCTGGATGCCGTTCACCCCGGCTACGGCTTTGCCGGCCACAAGGGTTACGGATCTGCAGCGCATCTTGAGGCCATCCGGCACCTCGGCCCTTCGCCGGTCCACCGCCTGAGCTTCGGCGGCGTCAAGGAACACGTGCCATGTCCCTCTTCCTGATCACCTTCTTCAGCCTCTACGGCGGTATGCACGCCTATGCCTTCGCCAGGGTGCGCGTCGCATTCCTGCCAAACCACACGGTCACCCTTGTGCTGGCTGCGTGGATGATCCTGATGATCGTTGCCCCCGTGCTGGTGCGCCTGACCGAGGGCGCAGGCCTTGAGCGGAGCGCGCTCTTGCTGGCATGGCCCGGCTACACTTGGATGGGGACCCTCTTTATTTTCGTTTCGACCCTGCTGGCATGCGATGCGTTGCGGCTGACCGCTTGGCTGTCGAACCGTCTCTGGGGGACCGCCATCCCAAGGTCGATGACCGCAACCAGCACCTGCACGGCCGCGCTGGTGCTAACGCTCCTTGCCGGCGCCTATGCCTTCTACGACGCACGGCGCATCAGGACCGACCACGTCACGGTTGCCACCGCCAAGCTCCCACCATCGGCCGGACAGGTCAGGCTCGTGCAGATCTCCGATGTCCACATCGGGCTTCTGTTCCGTGAATCCCGCCTCAACGGCATCCTGGCGGCCATCCGTGCCGCCCGGCCCGACATTCTGGTATGCACCGGCGACCTTGTGGACGGCAGGCTCTGCCGCGAAGACATCATCTCCCACCAGAACAGGCTGGCGGATATGCTGGCGTCGGTCGAGGCGCCCGGAGGGAAATTCGCGGTGACCGGCAACCACGAATTCTATGCCGGCCTGAACCAGGCGCTGGCCTTCACCCGTACGGCCAAGTTTACCGTGCTTCGCGACGAGGCAGTATCCCTCTCCAACGGCATCACCATAAGTGGTGTTGACGACCCGGCCGGCCGGCGCGTGGGGGTTCCCGCCCTTCCCCTTTCAGAACAAGAGTTGCTGGGATCCGTTCCCGTCAACCGTTTCCGCCTGCTGCTCAAACACCGGCCGGATGTGCCGGCCGCCAGTGACGGACTTTTCGACCTGCAACTGTCCGGCCACGTCCACAAAGGCCAGATATTTCCCTTTAACCTCGTGGTGCGTTTTCTGTACCCCATCCCCTGCGGAACGACCGTCACCCCAAAGAACTCGCTCATCCACGTCTCCCGCGGCAGCGGCACCTGGGGACCACCGTTACGCCTCCTGGCACCTCCCGAGGTGACCGTCATCGACATCATCCCCAAGGGCAATAGAGAGAGTTAATTGCTCCTGTTACTAAACATTCCAACCGTGATGTTGGACCCTCTGGGGCCTAAAGGGCGCTGTTTGCCGCGCCCCGAAGGGGCGGATGAGGGAATTTTGGCTTGACGCAAAAACCTGACCGGATATTACTGTTGATTTCTCCAACTTCAAAAGATAAACTTCTCATTAAGCTTCTCATTAAACGCACCAGTCAACCGTGAGGGCTCCATGACCCAAGCAGGAAGCATCACTCCGTCAACACCCCCCCCCATCGAAAGCGCGGGCCTGATCTCGGCGCTCTTGCTGAAAGACGGCGTCATCGACGAGCAACAACTCTCCTACGCCACCAGGGTCCGCTCAAAGCTCGCCAACCCCCGGACCATGATGGACACCCTCCTGGACTTAGGCTACGTGACCCAGGAACAACTCCAGAATACCTTGCGCAGCAACCAGATGAACATCCGCCTCGGCGACCTTCTGCTGGAGATGGGCTACCTGAGGGAAGCAGACCTCCAGCAGGCCCTGGGGGTACAGAAAGAGCAGCAGGGCAAAAAAAGGCTGGGGGAAATCCTGGTCGAAAGAGGCTTCATCGAGGAACGCCGGCTGCTGGAGACCCTGGCCTACCAGCTCGGGTATCCCCTCATTGAGCTGAGCTTCGTCACCCTCGACCGGTCCCTGCTTTCCGCCATACCGTTCAACGTGTGCCGGGAGCACAAATTCGTGCCGGTCAGGCGCGAAGGCAACGCCATCGTCCTGGCGATCTCCGATCCGCTGGACCAGAAGGCCCAGGACGTGGCCAGGAGCTTCCTGGGACAGAGCCTGAAGATAGCCATCGCCCCCCGTGAGTCGATCCTGGATAATCTCGCCGCTCTGGAGCGGTCCTCAAGCCGGCCCTCCATCTCCGACGAGTCCACCATCATCGGCATGATCAACACGCTCTTCGAGGAAGCCATCGAGGAATGCGCCAGCGACATCCACATCGAACCGCTGAAGGACCGCCTGCGCGTCCGTCTCCGTTGCGACGGCGTCATGCTGCAGCACAAGGAGTACCCCAAGGAGATCGCCCCCCAACTCACCAGCCGGATCAAGGTCATGGCCGAGGCCGACATCGCCGAACGGCGCCGCCACCAGGACGGCCGCATCCTGTTCGCCAGCATCAAGCACGGCATCAACCTGGACATGCGCGTCTCCTTTTACGTTACCATCTACGGCGAAAAGATCGTGCTGCGGCTCTTGAACAACAAGGGGACACTGCTGGACATCAGGGAGATCGGGATGGCCCCGCGGATGCTGGAGCACTTCATCTATGAGGCACTGGAGGTCCCCACCGGCGTCATGATCATCACCGGCCCCACCGGATCGGGCAAGACCAGCACCATGTACAGTTGCATCAACTACCTGAACAATATCAACACCAGCATCATCACCGCCGAAGACCCGGTGGAATACATCATCGACGGCATCACCCAATGCTCCATCAACCCCAAGATCGGCGTGACCTTTGAGGAGACCCTGCGCCACATCGTTCGCCAGGACCCGGACGTCATCGTCCTGGGTGAGATCCGTGACCATTTTTCTGCCGAAACAGCCATCCAGGCGGCTCTGACCGGCCACAAGGTGCTTACGACCTTTCACACCGAAGACAGCATCGGCGGCCTGATCCGTCTTATGAACATGGAGATCGAGGCATTCCTGATCTCCTCCACCGTGGTCTGCGTGGTGGCGCAACGCCTGCTGCGCCGGGTCTGCCCCGACTGCGCCGAGACCTATATCCCCACCCCCCTCGACCTATCCCGGCTTGGCGTATCGCCCAACGATCTGGTCGGGGCGGAATTCAAGGTCGGCCGGGGGTGCAAATCCTGCCGTTTCAGCGGCTATCGCGGCAGGGTCGGGATATTCGAGCTGCTGGTGATGAACGAAATGGTAAAAAACGCCATCCTGAACAACAAGAGTTCCTACGACATCCGCAGGATCAGCATCGAGACATCGGGCATGGTGACGCTCGTCGAGGATGGCATTGTGAAAGCGGCGCAGGGCCAGGTCTCCATGAAGGAGATCATCACCGATCTTCCGCGCCTCGGCAAACCGCGCCCGCTTGGTGAACTACGAAGGTTACTGGGAGTTACGCAATGACAACGGATAAACCTCTCGTAGAACTGATCAGAGACCGGCTTGCCGGGGACCTGCGCGGCCTGCCGGTCTTTCACCCGGTAGCGGTCAAGATACAGCAGATGCTCGTCAGCCGGGACTTTCGCATCGAGGAGGTCATTCGGCTGATCAGCGAGGATCAGTCCCTGGCAAGCCAGGTACTGAAGGTGGGCAACTCTTCCTTCTATACCGGGCTCTCCAAGGTTGCCACCATCAAAGACGCCGTCATTCGGCTGGGCGCCCAGGAGATCGCCAACCTGGTCATGATGGCGTCCCAGGTCGAACAGTACCGGTCCGGCACCCCGGTCCTGGACAATGCCATGCAGAGATTGTGGGACCATGCGCTCTCCTGCGCCACGGGAGCCAGGTGGCTCGCCTCCAAGACAGGCTATTCCTCGCTGGAAACCGAGGCATTCATGGGAGGGCTGCTGCACGATATCGGCAAACTGGCGATCATCAAGGCCCTGGACGAGATCCTGCAGGCTGGAGGGACAAAAGCCAATGTCTCGGAGATTCTCATCAATGAGATCCTGGACACCATGCACGAAGACGTGGGACACCGCCTGATGTCCTCCTGGAGCCTGCCCGAATCCTACTGCTCCATTACCGTCAACCATCATAAAACAGAGTATGACGGCAACGACATCCTTCTCGTCATTGTCAGGCTTGCCGACCTTGCCTGCCGCAAGACAGGCAAGGCCCTCAGGCCCGACCCGTCGGTCGCCCTTGCCGGCGCATCCGAGGCGCAATTTTTGGGAATCAAGGAGATCACCCTGGCCGAGTTGGAAATCATCGTCGAGGATGCGGGGATCCAGGCAGCCTAGACCTGCGCGGTAAATTTCTGATCTCAGTGCAAAAGGCCAATCCTCACGTCTGAATCCTGAAGCCGAACTGAACTCGAAAACCGGGCGCCTGATGCAGGCTGCCCGGCTTTTTTGTCCGGAACCTTATAAGGATGAGTGACGACAGCTCCTGAGATAGTGCGCAACGGCCCGGTTATGTTCCTCCAGGGTGTGGGAAAAATAGTGGGTGCCATCCTGGCAAGCCACGAAATAAAGGTAGTCGCTACGGGCCGGATGCAGGGCGGCGCGAAGGGCGTCCGCTCCCGGATTGCCGATGGGGCCGGGTGGAAGCCCCCTGACCAGGTAGGTGTTGTACGGTGAACGGCGACAGATATCGGCCTTGGTGACCTTGCCCGAAAAGGCACGTACGCCGTAAACCGCCGTCGGATCGCTCTGCAACGGCATCCCCAGCCGCAAGCGGTTATAGAATACCGAGGAGATCAACGGCTTTTCCTGGGCGGAGACCGCCTCCTTTTCAATGATCGAGGCCAGGGTCACTATCTCGTCGGACGACAGCCCTCCCCGCTCCTGTCCCCCCGCGGTCACATCGGTGTAAACCTTCCGGAACCGGTCGACCATCTGGGCGACCAACTGTTCTTCCGTGCCGTTGCGCGCCAGGTTGTACGTGGCCGGAAAGAGATACCCCTCGACGCTGGCGGCTCGGATGCCCAGGCGCTCCAGCAGAGCGGCGTCGCGGCACGCGGCCAGAAACGCGTCCCGCTTGAAATAGCCTTTCTGCTCCAGCATCTCGGCAGCCTGGTAGACGGAATACCCCTCCGGCAGGGCAAAGCGGCGGTAATCCACGTCGCCCGTCACCAGTTTGCGCAGGATATCGCCCGGCGTCATGGCATCCGTAAAACGATAATCGCCCGCCTGGAGGCGGTGGGCCTGCCCTCGCAGGCGGGCGAGGAGTATGAAGTGCCACGCGCTGCGAATAACGCCGTCCTGCTTGAGTTCCGTTGCCAGCTTTTTGATGCCGCTGCCGGCCGGAAACGAGACATCGCGGACAGTTGCGCCCTTCCCCGGCGGGATGAAAGAGCATGCCAGATACCACCCCAACAGCATCAGGAGAGCGACACGGACAAATAACACAGACAGGTTTTTAGGCGTGGGATTAAACGGGAGCATTTGATCTATTATGTAACTTTTCCTGGTACCAGTCAAGCTTGCGAGATCGATCAGTGAAACAACGGAGGGAAATGGCGTGATTCAGCCAATTGGCAGGCATTGCTGAGGTTCACCAATCAAACCGCCTGCAATAATACAGTTTTGTAATATGGAACAAAATTTGCATAAAAAGAACCTAATATTAATTGATTAAAAATCAATATTAGGCTTCATAGCAAAGAAAATGATTAACATGTTTTGTTTTGAATATCTGCTGAAATCGAGAGGGGGTTGTACATGCTGAAAAAGATTCTGATGGTCTTTATACTGTCCTGCCTGTTGCCAACGATGGCGCACGCATGGACCCTTAACACCTGGGCGAGGTCGGGTGGCGGCTCGATTACGGTAGACAACGGTACGCCTCAGACCGTCGTCAACAGTTCTGTATTCAAGACCTACACCACATCCAGCCGGCTCATACCGGTAACGATCGCTGCTTCAAGCGGGTACTCCATCAGCGCCTTGTATTACAACACCACAGATATGAGCAATAACAGTATCAACAATCTCCCGAGCGCCTGCATCGGCACCAACCAATCGTTGAACTGCACGGTTCAGGGGCCAAACGACCAGAACGTCTGGGCCACTTTCGCCCCCAGCATGCTTACGGTAACCGCATCTGCCGGAACGGGTGGATCGGTGAACCTTACGAGCCTCAGCAACATCTATTATGGCACAAGGCTCTACTCCGCCATAAACTTTACCTTTACCCCCCAGACGAATTTCAACGTACAAAGCATTACCATCAATGGTACGCCGGCTGCGACATTCGGCAGCGGCGTGACCGTCAGCCCGTCTCTGCCGGCTGGGACAAACAAGCAGGTTGTCCTTACCTTCCCCGTCGGTTATACCTTCACCACGAATATTGTCATCGCAGGCATATTCTCCGGGCCTCCGATCGTGAATATCTCACCTCCACAGACGGTGCTTCCCGGTACCCTGACCACCATCGGCAGCCAGAGCACAGGTGCCGGCACGCTCACCTACAGCTGGACGCAGGTTTCAGGTCCGGCGTCGGTAAGCACCAGCGATCCCACCAAGAGCTCCATTTCCTTCACACCCACGGTCACCGGTATCTACACCTTCAGCCTCACCGTCACCGGTTCAATGGGCAGTGCAACCAGTACCACAACGGTTACCGTTACGGGCGATCTGGCCGATGCTCTCCGCAGTCAGTGCTATAACTGCCACGTCGCCAACGGCATAGGAGTAGCCCAGAACGTGTTCGGCAACTGGTCATCCTCTGCCCACAAAATTAATGGCGTTGTCTGCTACACGTGTCATGTCGGCGCCAATACCGGCGGACATCCCGGCAGCCTCGTCGGCGGCACGGTAAATGAATCCACATTCAACTACACGCAAACGTATTACGGCACCGGCAATTTCTGCGTCACCTGTCACGTTCCGTCGATCGTCACCGACTTTAATGCCAGTGCACATTATACTGTTGCCAACTTTACCTGTGGTTCCTGCCACAACGATGGCGTGCACTCCTTCGGCGTTCACAACCCTTCAGCAGACTGCTTTAACTGCCACACGAACAATGGGCCCTACGCCGGAGCGCCCTACTACCTCACCTGGCCGCCTGCAGGCTTTAGTTTCCATAATGGCTACACCAGTAACATGTGCGTGAACTGCCACAGCCTGCACAATCCTGGAAACATCACCGGGGTACCAGCTCCGCATTTCGGCACTTACTCATCGGCACAGTTCGTTACCACCAACATCGTCTGCAACAACTGCCATATGCAGTCGGCAAGCCCCGGCAATGTCATCAGTACCTTCAAGGTCTATTCGGCAAACACGGACTGGTCAACGACCGGCAAGGCCAACCCGAAATCACTCTCCTACATCGGGCCCGGACAAAATAATAATGGCGTTATCCAGTACAATGAAGCCATTCTTGAAGCCTACGACTTCAAAACCCTCGGCACACCGCTGCCCGCCACCCCGGCAAATACGGTTTCCAAAGATTGTGTGCGCTGTCATACCACAACAGGCTTTGTCAACTATGTAACCCCGACCAATCCAAATGACTCGACCACGATTTTCCAAGATATCCACGCTTGGGGGACTACGACTGACCGGACAAGAGAGATGATAAACTGTAGTGCCTGCCACAACAGTGACAGCACGAACGGGTTTGATGCAAATTTCAGCAGACGCAATCCCGGGTTAGAAAATCCTGGTATAGGCAATATATTATCTGCTGCAACATGGTACACATTTTCGTCTTCTTACACTAAAAAATTCAATCGGATTAAGTATTTCACTAGTTATGACTACGTAGAGTATCCTGATTCTAAAATATGTATCGTCTGTCACGCTGGTAGAGCTAGCGGCTTTCTAATAAAAGACACAACGTTTTCTGGTACGACAAATCAAACTTGTTTAACACAAGACCATTTTGTGAATTCAAATAATGACTCTATCGTGTGCAGACTGGCGGCCGGTGGAGCGCTTTCAAACGGATTGGGCCACAATTATTGGTCAAATGCTCCATTTATAGACCCTCATGGAATGGGATCAGCTGACAACGTAATAACTGATGGCGTCCATGCCGGCTATGAATTTCGGTCAAATACGGCATATCAAACAGCTCACTATAGCGTGCCCAGTGATATAAGCAATTCGAACCAGGATCCATGTGTTGGGTGTCACATGTCAGCCCCTAAAAAACATGTTTTTACTCCGCTGTCTTCTTCATCTACCGGTACAATCAGCGGAATTACTTCAAATATATGCTCCGTTTGCCACGACGGAACCAACTCATTTCTGTTAACACAGAATGCCGCAGGTGCCTCGACCCTCAACACATATAAGCAGGGGTATAATGCTGCATTGAATGTCATTACCACCTTGTTAGCAAATAGAGGCGTCTATTATAACCCTACATTGCCTCCTTATTTCTTCACCACCGGGACACTTGCACAACAAGGAACCTTAACACAGGTACTAAACTGGAACAGTTTAGATTCAAATCATCAAGGAGCCAATCTGATGGGCGCTGCATTTAACCTGAGATTGCTCGACACTGATGCCGGTTGGGTTCATAATGGCAAAACGTCAATGAGATTGATTTATGATTCCATCGATTATCTGGACGATGGGAATATAAACAGCTCCGTTGCCGCTACGATTACTTCTTTGTACGTCGCGGGCAAGATTACACAGACTACCGAAACTAATGCCCTGGCCTACATAAGCACCCGCCCGTAACAATCCTGATAAGCAACACAAAAGCCCCGTCTCGAAAGAGGCGGGGCTTTTGTGTTGCTTAGAAAAAATGAGTATCAATACGTCACAAAATCACTTGTTGTGACAGGTCAGGCAGAGCGCGCTGCGGTAATCGCTCATCACCAGATGTTTTTCTTCCGGGTTCATCGGATTGTGGCAGGTCAGGCAGCCAACCCTGTCGTTGACAAAGGTCATCTTCGAGTTGAAAGCAGGGGACGGCTTGTAGTTCAGCGGGTCCATGGCGGCGTATGCCGCATAATTCATCCCAATCGGATGTTCCGACTTCCCGTCGTACCTGTTCGTTCTTTGACCCGGGGTATTACGGTACGTCACGTGCACGTTGCCCGCCACTACCCCGTCATGGCAGGAGAGGCAATCCCTGCTGAGTTCGTCAATGTTCTCGCCCCGGGAATCCGGGTTACTTCGCTTCCCGAACACATAGCCGGCAGGGGTGGTGTCGCTGGATATATCCTGCTGACCGGTACTGCCGGCGCGGCTGTTGTATGCCACCATGTCGCCGACCTCCGTGGCCACTCTGGCGGCATACCGGGCTTTCTGGGCAGGATTCTGCATCAACTGCTTGGTGAGGAGGCACATCTCCCCGGCCTCGCTTGCGGTGCTTACCCCAAGGGCGAGGATGGCGGCCAACACCGACCTCGTCAGCATCCTCTGCAGGCGCGCACCATACCTGATGCTGTCGGGACTGGCGTACCCGGCTTCTATGAGGACATCGCCAATGTTTTTATCTGATTGTTTCTGTTTTTTTAGTGCGACTTCCAGATGCTCACGGGTGATCTTTCCCGTTGCAACCAGCAGTTCGCCAAGCCTGAGAGGGGAGTCATGGGTGGATTCCTGATTGCGCTGGAACTCCAGCAGGGCCTGCAACTGCAGCTCGGTGAGCAGGCCAAGACGCTTGCAGACCTCGCCGAACTTTCCACCGCTCCGCCGCTGTTCGGCAAGCGCCTGTTGGAGCTGTTCCTCGGTAATATGTCCCGCCAGGACAAGCAGGTCTCCGAGAACCTGCCGGTCGCCGGCAGCCAGTTTCACGGCGTTTTCGACAGAACCAAGATGTTCCTGAATCAGCAGGGGGACCTTGATGTCGTCGGCCTTGAGCGCCCCCCGCTTGATCAGCACTTGTCCCAATAGCTCCTTGGATAGCTTCTGATCCCCCAGGGCTGCATCGAGATCATGGCGCTGAACGAATCCGCCATCCAGCAGAATGTCGCCTATGTTGCGTCTCGATGAATGTGCCATGACTATTGCTCCTTCCGGAAGTACCACACATGAACCACGTACAGACTTATCACATTATGAGTGGTACAGGAATGTCCGGTCAGAGTATGTGATACTCATCACATTTCAGCCATATCCGGAGCCTATGTATGAATCCGTAAGGTCGGCCTGCGGGCGCGCCTTGACACAAGGCCGGAATGTTGTTACAAAATATTTATGAGTTATCCCGAACAGGTCCATCTTCCCTTCAACTTTTCGCTTATTAAAGAGAATTTCAAGTTGAGCCTCCCCTCGCCCCAGGAGTCTGCGGAAGACGGTTATTGGGCCATCATGCAGGGCAACGGCGTCCTTTTAGTACCGGACGAAAGCGGCCTGGCTCTGCCCCAGGGTGGTCTGCCGGCTTGGCTCCAGCCGAAAGCACCCCCGCTCTTCATCGGGCAGTGGCGCGGCAAACCGCTCCGTGCCTTTAGCATCGGCAGCGATCTGACCCTGCAGGCACCTTTCGAGACAGAGGCATTCAACGCCGCCGAACAGCGCCTGGACATGCTGACCCTTACCGTGAGCGGCCTTGCCAAACAGATCCTGCACTGGGAACGGCAGAGCCGCCACTGCTCCCGCTGCGGCGCGCCGACCGAGCCCATGGCCGGCACCTGGGGCAAACGGTGCACCGGCTGCGCTGCAGAGCATTACCCCCATATCCACCCCTGCGCCATCGTGCTGGTCAAGCGGGGCGACCAACTGCTCCTCACCCGCAAGGCGGAATGGCCGGCGGGCAGGTACAGCCTGGTGGCCGGTTTCCTCGATTTCGGCGAATCCCTGGAAGAATGCGCCATCCGCGAGGTCAGGGAGGAAACCGGGATCGATATCGAGAACGTCCGCTACGTGGGGAGCCAGAACTGGCCTTTTCCGGCTCAACTCATGGCCGGCTTCGTGGCAGACTACGCCGGCGGCGAGATCACGGTTGACACGAGCGAACTGGAGGATGCCCGCTGGTTCCCCCTGGACGCACTCCCCTCGCTCCCGCCGAAGCGCAGCATCGCCCGCTGGATCATCGACAACTTCAAAACGCCCACATCCCACCCCATTTGAGGCAATCCTGAACCCCCGCCCGCAAAAGGGCGCCAGGAAGAACATCGTGGGCTCCCCCAAAGCAGCAGGGACCGTCAATAAAGGAATGAGGGCTTCCCCCTTAGTCCTGTCACAAACAGAAATGGCCCTCCGCCGGGAGAGCCATTTCTTCTGTTAGCCGTAATAAACCGTTGAAACCGGGTCGTAGAGATGCCTCACGACATACAGGCTACCTCACCAGCATCTCCATCAGCCTGTGCCCCTCCACCATCAGCCCGGTTGCCTTTGCCTGTTCCTCGTCGTAAGACAATGCGCCGTTGCCCGGTCCTTCCCCGCCGCGATAGATGATGAACGGAACCGGCTCCGACGTATGAGTCATCAGGCGCACCGGCGTGGGATGGTCGGGGGTGCACAGAATGGCAACGTCGCCGAATTTTCCGATCCCCTTCAGCACCGTGCCCACAACCTGGCGATCAAAATCCTCGATGGCCTGGATCTTGTGGTCCATCCTGCCGGAATGGGAGGCCTCGTCGGGTGCCTCCACGTGCACGTAGACAAAATCATGGTCTTCCAGCGCCGCAAGGGCGGCCCGGGCCTTGCCCAGGTAATTGGTGTCGATGTAGCCCGTGGCGCCCTCCACGTTGACCACGTCCAGGCCGGCGCAGACGCCGATCCCCTTGATCAGGTCAACGGCCGAGATCACCGCCCCCGAGAGGCCGAATTTTTCGCCGTAGGGGGCGATCTTGGGCGTCTTGCCGTGCCCCCAGAGCCAGATGGAGTTGGCCGGCAGCTTACCCGCCTCCTTGCGTTTCTTGTTCAGGGGATGATCGTGCAGCACCATCTGGGCGTGGTTCATGACATTGTTCAGTGTGGCGGCGCCATCGCCGCTGGGAAGGTATGCCAGGACCGACTTGCCGATGATGTCGTGGGGCGGCGTGGCCGTCATGCCGTCCTTGCCGCCGCGCCAGACCATCAAGTGGCGATAACCGACTCCGGAATGAAATTCGAACTCGGCGCTGCCGATCTCCTTCTGGAGGGTCGCCACCAAGCCGCGCCCCTCCTCGGTGGAGATGTGGCCGGCCGAGAAATCCTCCATGTACAGCGCACTGCCGTGCGGCTTCAGGGTCACCAGGTTCATGCGGAAGGCGACGTCGTCCGGGCCGAGGGCAACTCCCATGCTGACCGCCTCCAACGGCGAACGGCCGGTGTAGCAGGTGCGCGGGTCGTAACCGAAGATCGACAGGTTGGCCACGTCGCTGCCCGGCGGCAGCCCTTCCGGGACCGTGCTTGCCAGGCCGACCTGGCCGTGCCGGGCCATGAAGTCCATGTTCGGGGTCATGGCCGCCTGGAGCGGCGATTTGTTGTCAAGTTCGCTGTAGGCCACGTCCGACATGCCGTCGCCGAGGAGGATGATGACCTTCATATGAGCCTTTCAGGATGAGGATGAAAACCGGACGCTACGGAATTTGGGTTATATTAGTTTCCGAGTCATCACCTGTCAACCTTCATGGCCGCTATTTCCGCACAAAAATCTCTTTTGCCAGGTTGCTGTCGATGGCGAACTCGGAATAACCGACTCGGAAGATATAGGAAGGGAACGACTGGACCAGCACGATGCGATTGCCCGGCAGGACCCCCATGGCCATCAGCTTCTGCATCTTCTTGTTGTCCTCGGTCAGGATGTAGGCGATTTCACCCTCCTGGCCCGACTTGAATTCCGTCAGCGCCACCACGCCAAGGTCGCCCTGGGCGCGGGCATCCGCGCAGCATTCTCCCGGCGGTATAGGCTTGCCGTGGGGGCAGGTGGTGGGATGATTGAGCATGGTGCATATCTTGATGTCAACCCCTTCATTCAGCAGGTGCTCGAACTGGCACGCCTTGAGGTCTCCCTCATCGCCGCGCAGGTTGAGCACATCCATCATCAGCCGTTCTGCCAGGCGATGGCGGCGGATGGTCATCTTCCCCTCTTCGCGTCCCTCGGGCCGGAAATAGACCATCCCCTCGCGGAGTTCCACCAGGGTATGACCGGTTAATTCCTTGTAGGCCGGGTCATCGGCCGGAAACCCCATCTTCTCCGGGTCGAGAAACCGGGCCCCTTCCTCTTCCACCGCGATCCACAGGGCCTCCAGGATCTCTTCCGCCTTATCGGACAGTTTCATACACGCTCCTTCTTAGCCATTCATGTTACCGGGCACGCAGAGAAACAACCATCAGATCGGACACTTTGCAATAGTTTCTTCCTGAGAGAAGAACTATTTTAGGACGTCTTTGATTTTTTGTCCTCTGAATTCTCCGTATCCCCGGTGCCGGACGTTGTTTTTCGTTTCAACATGGTTTTCAGCTTGCCGATAAAGGCCGGTTCCAGAGGGTTCTTGTAGTTGCAGCGGGGACAGTGCACACTATGGCACCCGCCGGGACAGCCGCCGCAGCCACGCTTTCCTTCATTCTCGTCAAATTCGTGTCCGCAAAATCCGCATATCATCATTATATCTCCTGGTGCGCAGTGCCCGGCCCTAACAGGCTGTTGAAAAACGTCATGAGGAAGGCCGGATGCCAGGCGCCCGGAACGGAGCAGCCGAGGCATACCAGATAGGTAGCCTTTGTTGCGAGTACCGCGCAACGCCGCAGACGGCTCTCCGCAATTGTTTTTCAACAGCCTGCTAAGAAAGGAGCCCCGTCATAAGCAGAAAACGGTTGAGTACGTAGCCGCTGCCGAAGGCCAGGAGGCTGACGAACACGCCGATAGCGCCGGCCACCTTCCAGCCGCGCTCCTTTTTCATGATCAAAAACTGGGCCACGCAGGGGATGAACAGGGTCAGCGTCACCGCGGCAACCGTCAACTGGCGGGCATCCATCAGCCCCTTTGTCTGGAGTTCGTACAGACCGGCAGCGCCGTAATCCCGGCGGAAGAACCCGAAGATGAAGGCCACGGCCGTCTCCCTGGGCAGGCCGATGGATGCCATCACCGGCGTCATGGCCGTTATCAGCTTCTCAAAGAACCCGGTGATCTTGCCGAGCCAGAGGAGTACCGAGGCCAGCACGAACAGCGGCAGGATCTCCAGGAAATACCACTGCATGCGGGTATAGGTCTTGGTCAGCACGTTGGTAAGCTGCGGCAGCCGCATCGGTGGCAACTCCATGTAGAACATGGGAGCCTCGCCCGGCATAACCCGCGCCGCCAGAAGCCCCACCACCACGAACAGCAAAAGCAGACATGCGCCCCACACCGCCAGGGCTCCGGGGAACTTGGACAACAGCGCCAGGATCACACCCAACTGAGCCGAGCAGGGAATGGTCAGGGCCAGCAGCACGGTGGCGATAACCCGCTCACGGGTCGTTTCCAGGGTGCGGGTCACCATGGTCGCCATGGTGTCGCAACCAAACCCCAGCACTATGGGGATCACCGCCCGCCCGGTAAGTCCGAACCTTTTGAAGATGCGGTCAACCAGGAGCGCCAGGCGCGGGAAGTAGCCGGTATCCTCGAGGAAGGAGAAGAAGATGAAGAAGGTCGCCACGATCGGCAGGATGATCCCCACCGCATAGCGGATCCCCAGGGTGATAATGCCGTACTCCCCCACGAACAGTTCCTGGATGACCGCCCAGGGGATGACCATCTTGACGATGCCGGTAATCCAGGGGTTGAACATCTCCACGAAGAGCTTTTGTTCCAGCACATCGACCAGCGTGCCGGCGCCAAATTCGCCGACAAACTTGTACAGCCCGAAATAGAGCACGATCAGCAGCAGGGGGATACCGGTCAACGGCCGCACCGACATGCGCGACAACCGCTCGGCCCAGGTAACGACACGTTTCTCCGGGCTGGTGAACACGTCCAGGACCAGCTTCCTGACGATATCCTTGCGCTCCAGGGAGAGGTCCAGGTGGAACGACCCGCGGCGGTTGAAGGCGATCTCCCGGACCTTTTCGGCAATCACCGCAAAACCTTCGCCCTCCCGGTGGCGCACCAGCGCGGTGATCTCTTCGTCCTGCTGGAGAAGCAGCAGGGCCAGGGCGCGGCGGGAAAGGATGTACTCCCCCTCCATAAGCCCGGCCACCTCGTTGATGTCGTGCTCCAGCAGGCGGCTGTAGGCGAAGTGCGGGGGATTTCCCGCATCGCGGCGATAGCTTGTGATGGCGGAACGGATCTCTCCAATCCCCCGCTTGCGGGTCGTGGCCGCCCCGATCACCGGGATGCCGAGCCTCTGCCGCAGCAACTCCAGATCGATCTTGAGCCCCATCCGCTCGGCCTCATCCATGATGTTGACCACCAGGATCACCGGCAAGCCGGCCTCGATCAACTGGAGCGTCATGGCCAGCATGCGCTCCAGGTTGCGGGCATCGAGCACATGCAGCACCACGTCCGGCGTCTCGTGCAGCAGGATCTCCCGCGCGACCCGCTCCTCCTCGGTAATGGTGTGGATCGAGTACATCCCCGGGGTGTCGATCACCCCCCACGATTGTTCATTGATCACGGCATGTCCGCGGGACACCTCGACCGAGGTGCCCGGATAGTTGGAGACGGTCACGTACGACCCGGTCAGCGCGTTGAACAGCACACTCTTCCCGACATTGGGATTGCCGACCAGGGCCACCCGCTTGGCGCTCGAATTCTTCCCGTGCGCTTCCGTCTCTTTACCGCGGCGTGTTGCCATTACTTCACCCTCTTATGCCTTTGATTTTCAATTTCAATTATGGCCCAAAAAAAATTACCGCATTGCTCTACATGCCGCGCACAAACCGTAGATTTCCAGCTTATGGCTCCTGATCATGAAACCGTGGCGGGCCGCTATCTCCTTTTGCAGCTTCTCGATGGTTTCGTCCTCGAACTCGATGATCGCGTTGCACCCCGTGCAGACCAAGTGGTCGTGGTGCTCGCCGGCCAACGCGTGTTCATAGCGGGTCTGGCCGTCATGCAGCAGGATCTCGCGGGCCAAACCCGCCTCGGTGAACAGCTTGAGGGTGCGGTAGACCGTGGCGTGGCCGATGCCGGGGTGGCTGGCCTTGATCTTCAGGTACAGTTCTTCGACACTCACGTGCTGGTGGGTGGAAAGAAAGAAATCGAGGATGATGTCCCTTTGGCGGGTGGAGCGGAGCCCTTTGGCCGCAGCAAACTCGTTGAATGCCTTTTTCTTTTCGAGGATCATCCCGCCCCCTTGTTGAACTTGAAATTCAATATACGGGCCCCCCCATGATTTTGTCAACAGTAAAATTGCACTTTCTGAGATGGGAGCAAATTTTGGGCCTCCAAATTTCGGTGTGGAAAATGGTTAGATTTTGCCTGACTTAATGAACTCCAATAATGTGGATATGTCCACACCGTAGTAGATGGTCTCGGTCGTTTCGGAAACATCTGAAACGGTGAAAAAGGTCATTCTCTCGAAGGAGGCCGTCGATTCAAATGACTTCCGGTTGAACTTGCCTTTCTTTTTGAACAGCTTGTGTGTCCCTTTCGTAGGCCGCAGCCCACGCATGATTCAATCGACCGGCCGCGTGTTGGCAGTTTGACAAGGAGAATATCAATGATATGTTTTTTAAATACAAACCAAAATAATGCTTGACGATAAAGCCTAACCCTTCGTGAGGAGGGCGCGGAAAGCTACAGGTCTTCAACCCGAGAAGATGGCCGAGCTGCCGAAGAATATATTCTTTGTGCAGTTCGGCTTTTTTATGCCCAAATTCACATTTGGGCTCAGTAATGCCATATCAACAGTATCCGCTATTACTTTATTTTTGGGTTTGAACCAACAAAAAGGGCAGCCCTGTCGGGAGGAAGTTATGAAAAAAACCTCAAGTTGGCTAGCCACAATCTTAGTTGGAGTTATTGCATTACCCAATCTTTCTATTGCCATTGATTGTTCCAATGCACCGTCTGGCTATGGTGGGAGCTGGGCAAGGGCATACGCGTCATGGTGTCAGCAATGCGGCGGGTCCTACAATTCATCGAACCAGTCATGCACTCCAGGGCCGAATTGGGGCGGAGGCAGAGGCTCACCAGGCCCTTCCTACGATTACGAGGCTGAGCGTCAACGGCAGGAGGCTGAACGGCAGCGACAATTGGAGGCAGAACGGCAGAGGCAGAGAGAAATTGAGGGACAGCGAAAGCAGGAAGAGGAAGCGGCAAAGATAAAGCAGGATAAATTCGACCGGGACAAACAGGATGCTCTAAGAAGCATGAAGGGTATCAGTGAGGGCAAACTTGGGCTCAAGGGGACCGATGCCGGTACACTGGGGTTGAAAGATTTCGGCGATACGGGTACGAGCACTGGGCTCAAGGAGATTGGTGAATCCTCGCAAGGTCTTGGGCTAAAGGATGGGCCATGGAGAGTTTCAAGCAAAAAAAAAAAGGCCGGAAAGTACTTCCGGCCCAGTGTTTATCTATGGTGGGCTACTGGGATCGAACCAGTGACCCCTGCCGTGTGAAGGCTGTATGCGACATTATATAAATATGATCTAAAGGGGCAATATATGACATAATAAGTTGTAATTACGATGTGTTGATAAAATTTTACCCAATGTTAAATAGCATTCTATATCCGTTAAGGTAATAAAACAACAAAATAAAAGTAGACAAAGCATATATAAAATTTATAATAAAATGACTACTGCACGAACATAATAATTGACTCCATAGGTACTCCAGAGGTGGTATTTTGACCCAAAAGTTGGACTCGTATTTTACTCCATTACCCTTGAGGGACATCAAAATCCACAAGACCATACTGGATTATCAAAACATAATAGATCCCACCTACCTTCTAAGGCATGCTGATCGATTCACATCTGACGGTGTCCAACAGCTTCTCACCCTGCATCCGATACACGTCATCGTTGAGCGAAAAAAATATTATTGCATCGCTGGAATACGGCAGCTCAATATTGCCACCGTGTGCCTTGACGATGAAGCATCCATACCTGTCAGGTTAATGAAAGGGCTGACAGGTGAGCAAATCAAAGATCTCTATCTTGCCGATCTTTTTCTTACGTCATTGGTCTTTTCAGTCGAAAATGCCCGTGTCATCGATGCCATTAGGCAAGCTGTCGGAATCGAAGCCGGAAAGTGGACAGGGTTGGCGGACTGCAGCAAAAGCCAACTGGCGAAAGCGCTTGGTTTAAGCTCAGCCAACCTTTACTATGATCGAAAAACTACCAAACGTGGATAGCTGGGACCGGCTGATTGACTACATCTGTTCCCGTGGCATTGCTTCACGGCACTGTGCCGAGGAGATGCTGAGCTTAATCAACGCTCCTCCCCATCTTAAAGGTTTACAAATAGTTTGTACCCACCTGTTACAAATCCTGCCCAGAATTGATTTTATTGCGAAAAGTGAGGGAAGTCTCTTCAGTTCCCTTCGAAGCCAGATTGATACATGGATGAGAATTGCCAGTGTTGTCTCGAAAGAAGAGGAGCATAGTCAGTCATCATCCCTGTACGGCGAATATACTGGCTCCTATTCCCTCTATGCTGCGATGTGGCACTCTCCCCACAAGACCGATCTCGTTGAAAAGTATTTCGACCTGATGGCCATATTATGTGTGGCGCTTAAAAAGTTGCGGTTCCAAGAGGCAAAAGGAGAGAGCTATCCTTGTTCAAAATACAATGCCACTCTGTGTGCCCGCCAGTTGACCAAGCAGAAATATGAAGCTGAATTACGGTGCCTGCCGTCAAAGTGCAGCTCGTTGAGAGAGTACTTTTCTGAATTAAAAAAAGAAAAGGATCAATTCTACCATGATATCTGGGTGCTTCTGGACTATGCGATCAATGGTAAGGCCGGCATCAGAAGGATGTCTGACGGGCGCACGAGAATTCCCAAAGTAACAATATTAGCCGAGGATCCTCCCGACGAAGATGGTGTAGATGCACAGCCTGTCCAGAGAATTCAATTGCCTGAAAGCGCTGAAAAACAAAGGGCAGCTCGCAAGACCCTTGTTTCTCCGGCTGAATACGACGAAGGCAGAGCGTCGTTCCAATTTTCCACCAGAAAATTGAGTCCTGAAGCAGGTGATCGCCAGACCGCACGTCAGGATGCATTTGAGTCCCGTAAACTTTCAAAGTGGCTAGCCATTAAGAACCAGCTGTTGCCAGGGCGTTGGGACGTGTTGACACCATATGAAACGGCAGTTTTTCTGGAAGCAGTTCAGGATCTGATGAAAGAAAAGCGGATTGTAAATGT
>JBEKFJ010000016.1:0-23337 GCA_050013355.1 Oryzomonas sp. | reverse complement strand
GTTGGTGCGTCTGGCAGACATCCTGACCCGCCAGGGTCACGACCCGGAGGCACTGGCCATCTATCGCACGGTGGCTGACAATTTCCCGGATAACAAGGCCAGGCAGATGGCGCAGATGCGTCTGGCAGACCGTGATTTTCTCCGTGCCACCCCGTGGGACTATCGGCGCCTGAGTGATCTTTACCTGGATATCTCGCGACAGAGTAACGACGTGGGTATGCGTGAAGAGGCCCTTTTCAAGCATGTCCTGCTGCTTTGCATTAATGGCGGGGCATCCGACGCCTTGCAGCAGCTCGTGCTGTTTCAGAGAAGATTTCCGCGCGGGGTCTACGTCACCGTGTGCCGGACCATCCGGGAGGTGCTGGTAGCCCAGGTGTACCAGGAGAATAACTGGGACAAGGACGCCTCCGGTTTGATCAGGTTTGTTGAGGAGCAGCAGGACTACCTGGCTGCCTGCATGGATGCGCCCGATTTTCTCCAGCATGTTGTCAGGGCCTACGACGAGGCGGGCCGGCCCATTGAACTGGTCAAATTCTTAACCACCCTGCTCGATCATCAGTGGGCGGCCGCCAGTGCGCCCTATCTCTATGAGGAAATCGCCTCCAATGCGGATCTTCTCGGCGATAGCATCCTGGCCGAGAAGACCTTGCGCACCTTCTTGCGGAAATTCCCTACCCATCCCCGGGCGCGGCTTATGCTGGAGCGTTTGGGCGGGGTGTATTTCATGGGCGGTAAGTATCAGGAGGTCCGGGACACCCTGGCATGGCTGCTCAACAAAAAAGAACACGCCCAACAGAGCGAGAGCTACTATTACCTCGGACGCTCCTTGTGGGAGCAAAAGGGGTTTGGTCAGGCGATTACGGCGATGGATCTCTACATAGCTGCGGCCGGCCAGCTGGAAAAGAACGCTCAACACCTGCCCGATGCCTATTATGTGGCAGCCTCGGCCCGTCTGGCTTCGGGGGACCGCAAGGGCGCCTTGCGCATGCTTGACGCCGGTATAAAACTGCCTGACAGCGGGCGCAGTGAGGAATTCCTCTACAAGGCGGGCGAGATCAATGCCCTTGAGGGGAAGAAGCAGGTGGCCCGTTCGTATTTCGAGCAGGTGGTGAAAAAGGGCAAGGACGAGGATTGGAAAAGGATGGCGCAACAGGCCATTGATTCGTTGGAGCCGGGGTCCGTCAAGCAATAGTGTCCCGTGTGTTAGTTCATACTCGTAATTCCGGCTCTTAAGGCCTTTGCCATCGCTACGGCTCCTTGATGTAGACCTGCTACACCTACGTCGCCGCGCCTCGGCATCAGCCAAAATTGCTCGGAATTACTTCCAATGACTAACCGCACGGGTCACTAGAGACAGGGGCACCGGGAACTGTCAAGAATCGGACCCAGTCAAAAAACCGACACGAAACTGTTGTATGAGTACGGCGGCGATGTTTTGTCGTACGTGCTGTTATGGCAGCATTCCCGGCAGGTGGATGCCCGCTGTGACCCAGAAATTTGAAATGGGTATGTATATTGCAAAAAGGAGCCAGCACTCTTTTCTATTGGAGGGAAGATCTACCATGCCGATTGACGGAATTTTTGGCACAACCATTGATGTGCTGGGTAAAAGCATTGACCTGCGGACCAAAAACCAAAACCTGATCTCTTCAAATATCGCCAACGCGGAAACTCCCAACTATATCCCTAAATCCCTGGACTTCGAGCAGGAATTGCAGGGTGCGGTTAAAAATGGCGGCAAGGGGACACCGGCCATCACCAACCCGCGGCATCTGCCGTTGAAAGCAGCCGCAACCCGCCTCCAGTCCGTGACCGGGCACGTCGTCGAAACCCCCGCCAAGACCCCCGGCAACGACGGCAATGCGGTGGAACTGGAAAATGAAATGAGCAGGATGGTGGAGAACCAGATCATGTACAATGCCTCGGTACAGATGCTGTCGAAAAAGTTCGGCGATTTGACTACTGCGATCAAGGGAGGCAACTGATGGATTTTTTCAGCTCAATGAATATCAGCTCCTCGGCCCTTTCGGCTGAGCGGACCAGGATGAACCTGATCTCCGGCAATTTGGCCAACGCCAGTTCAACCCGGACCACCGAGGGTGGGCCATACAAACGCAAGGATGCGGTTTTTTCCGCCACCCCTGTGGAGAGCCCTTTCAACCGGGCGTTGGACAGCGCTGCCGGTCAGCAGGCTCGCCAGGTGGAGATTACGGAGATCGTCGAGGACCAGAATCCTCCGCGCATGCAGTACGAGCCCGGCCATCCCGACGCCAATGCCCAGGGCTACGTAGCAATGCCCAATGTGAACGTGGTTGAGGAGATGGCCGACATGATCAACGCAAGCCGCAGCTATGAAGCCAATGTAACGGCTGTTCAGGCAGCAAAGAGTATGGCGCTCAAAACGCTCGAAATCGGCAGCAAGTAGTTTCCCAACAGCATAGTGCTCATAACCCTCTGGGAGGTTTAGTGTGGAATTGAACGGTATTGGAAGCGGCCTCGGCCTCGGTGGAGCATTCCCTGAGGTCAGTGGGACAAAATCGACGTCTGCGGTCGAAGGGGCCGGAAAATTTTTCAGCGAGCTCGTTTCCAAGGTCAACGATATGCAGACTCAGTCAGATCAGGCCATTCAGGGGCTTGCCACCGGAGAAAACAAGAACCTCCATGAGGTGATGATCTCCATGGAAAAGGCCAGCATCTCCTTCCAGTTCCTGTCGCAGGTGCGTAATAAGGCTGTCGAGGCCTATCAGGAAGTGATGCGCATGCAGGTCTAGGGTGCCTGATTCCCAGTAGCAGATTCGTTGTGTGGGGCTTGCCTGAGCGAGATCCCGTTTCTTACTCAGTACGTGAAAGGATGTAAGCGTTCTACATGCCTGAAGGATTACAGAGACTTATAGAGCCTTTCATGGCGCTTTCCCCCGGCAAGCGCATGCTCATTGCCGGCATAGCGTTCTTGTCGGCGTTGGCCTTCGCCGTGCTGATATTCGTCGTCAATCGAACCGACTACCGGCCGCTCTTCACCAATCTTAGCGCGGAGGATGCCGGGGAAATCGTAAAAAAGCTGAAGGACGCCAAGACCCCTTACCAGATCACGGCGGATGGCAAGGGGATTCTCGTCCCCTCCGATAAGGTCTACGAGATGCGGCTCTCTTTGGCTTCAGAGGGATTGCCGCAGGGGGGCGGCGTCGGCTTCGAAATATTTGACCGCAAGAATTTCGGCATGACGGAGTTCGTCCAGAAGCTCAATTACCAACGCGCCCTTCAAGGGGAGCTTTCCCGCACCATCTCCCAGCTCAGCGGCGTCGAGCAGGCGCGCGTTCACCTGGTAATGCCGGAAAAATCACTTTTCAAGGAGAATGAAAAGCCTGCCACCGCCTCCATTGTGCTCAAGATGAAGTCGAACCTTTCCCTGAGCGATAACGAGGTCCAGGGGGTGGTGCATCTGGTCGCTTCTTCGATCGAGGGGATGGACCCTGAGCATGTCACCGTCCTCGACAGCCGCGGCAAGATCCTCAGCAAGGGAGGAAGCAGCGATCCGGCTACCCGCATGACCGCTTCCATGCAGGATACCCAGCGTGTTTATGAGAAGAATGTTGAAGAGCGCATCCAGTCGCTGTTGGACCGTATTGTCGGGTCCGGGAAATCTGTGGCGCGGGCGACGGCGTCCTTTGACTTCAGGCAGGTGGAGCGGCTTGATGAGAAGTTCGACCCGGAGAGCATTGCCGTCAGGAGTGAACAGCGCACCGAGGAAAAGGGCGCATCCAGCACCACGATAGCCGGTGTCCCCGGGGTACAGACCAACCTCGGCAAGACCCCCCCCAAGCCCGCCTCGGCTTCCGGCGGCGGCTCCAAGAACGATGAAACCCTCAACTATGAAGTGAGCCGTTCAACCTCCAAGACCATTGAACCGGTCGGGACCCTGAGCAAGATATCCGTGGCTGTCCTGGTGGACGGCAAGTATGAAATGCCCGCAGCCGTCAAGGATGGACAGGTCGGCAAGGCCAAATATATCCCCCGTTCTCCCGAAGAGTTGCAGAAGATCGAGACCCTCGTAAAGAGCGCCATCGGCTTCAACGCCGAACGGGGAGACCAGTTGAGCGTTCAGAACATCCCTTTCCAGGACATGGGCGATATCGGTGCTGCTGAAACGTCCGCCTGGTGGAGCAGCCCATTCTTCATGGCGCTCTACAAAAACCTGCTGATCGGCCTGGGGTTCCTGGCAATGGTCCTGTTTGTCATCAGGCCGCTTCTCAAATCGCTCAGGATAACAAGACAACCGGTGTTTGAGACGTTAGAAGCAATCAGCGAGATACCCGATAAACTCTCTTCCACCGAAAAGGCCCAGATAGCCATGCAGATGGCCGAACAGCAGTCTCTTATTGAAACGGCCAAAAAGGATCCCTACCAGGTTGCCCAGATCCTTCAGAACTGGTTGGGCGAAGAGAATAAATAAGAATATTCGTGTGACGGACAAAGGTAACCATGACGGGAATGACGATGACCGGGTCTGAAAAAGCTGCCGTCCTGCTGCTCTATCTTGGTAACGATGTTACCAGTAAGGTTTTCGAGCATATGGACGACGATGAGATAAAAAAGATAAGCAAGAGCATGGCCCACTTGGGTCACGTGCCACGAAGCACCATCTTGCAGGTGGTGGAGGAGTTCACCGGCGTTATTAACCCTGAGTCGGGGATCTTTTCCCAGGGAGAGGAATTTGTCCGCAAGATCCTTGAAAAGGCGCTGGGCCCTGCCAAAGCCGACATGCTCATGGAGGAGTTGCAGGCCTCCAGTTACGGCGACTTGGTGGATATTCTGGGCAACATGGATTCCAAGAGCATCGCCAACTTCCTGTCCCAGGAGCATCCCCAAACCGTTGCGGTCATCCTGGCCAAGTTGAAATCCAAGCAGACCAGCGAGATAATCAGCCTGCTCCCCCAGGAGTTGCAGGCCGAAGTTGTTCTGAGGATTGCCGATGTCGAACAGGTCTCGCCGGATATTCTCCAGGAGATCGATGACGTAATACGACGGGAAATCAAGTCCATGGGAGGAGTTCAACGCTACAAGGTGGGCGGCGTCGAGAAGGTCGTTGACATGTTCAACCATTTTGACCGAAGCAAGGAGAAGCAGATCCTTGACAAGCTGGACGTGCTCAGCCCGCCCCTTGCCGAGATCATCCGCAAACATCTGTTTACCTTCGAAGACATCTTCAAGCTGGATGACCGCAGTATTCAGGCCATTATGCGCGAGGTTTCCAACGACACCCTGACCCTGGCCATGAAGACGTCACCGGACGAGGTCAAGGACAAGATCTTCAAGAACATCTCCAGCCGTGCTGCGGAAATGATCAAGGAGGATTTGGAGGTTATGGGACCGGTGCGGCTCTCGGATGTTGACAAGGCCCAGTCGGAGATCATCAAGGTTGTGCGTAAGATGGAAGAGGAAGGTAAGATCGTACTGGCCGGCCGTGGGGGAGACGATGTCCTCGTCTAGGATCTTGAAATCCGCCCTGTTCGACGGGGCTGTCCTGGGGGAGTTCGCCTTCGGCCAGGTTGGCCATCAGAATGGCGGGGCCACTGCGACCGGCTTCGTCCCGATGGGGCTATTCGACTTGTCGGAGATCGATACGTCGCATGAAGCCCCGGTCTCCGACAGTTCTCCGGAAGCTGCGGAACCTTCCGGGGTTGTCTTGACCGAGGAAGAGTTGGACCAGCAACTCCGCGATGCCTTCAACAGCGGCCTTCAGGAAGGGAAAAACCTGGCCGAACGGGGTTTGATCAATGTTTTCAGATCGCTTCGGGGTGCTGCCGAGGGGATTCGTGATCTGAGGGACAAGGTCATGCGTGAATCCGAGGAGGAGCTTCTCAATCTCGTCATGATGGTTAGCCGCAAGGTGATCCTGAGAGAGGCAGCAGCGGACCAGTCCATCCTAGAGAGTATGGTCCGATCCGCTGTTGCCGGCCTCTCCGAGCGCGACAGTATAACCGTCCGCCTTAATCCTGATGACTACGCGATGATTATCAACGGACACGGGGAATATTTCCGCCAGGAGTTGAAGAGTGACCAGATGCGCTTCAAGGCCGACGCTGCCGTTTTGCCGGGCAATTGCCAGATAGATACCGAGATGGGCACCTTGGATGCCAGCATTGATGCCCAGCTTGACGAAATCCACCGGCGCCTGCTTGATGAACGTAGCCAGGCCCCGGCTCCCGACGCCTGACCCGGGAGCCCCATGTCTCCACTCAATATGAAGAGGTACCGGGGGACTCTGGAATCGGTCAAACCGGTCAAGCTGCACGGCAAGGTTACCCAGGTAGTCGGGTTGGTAATCGAAGGATATTGTCCGGATACCTCGGTCGGGGCCATTTGCGAGATCAAGCCGAAGGGAGGCGATCCGATCCCGGCAGAGGTTGTCGGTTTCCGCAACAACAAGACGCTCCTTATGCCATTGGGAGAATTGCGGGGCGTGGGGCTGGACAGCCTGATCTCCGTCCGGCGGGAAAAGGCCTCAATGGGCGTGGGGCCGCTGATGCTGGGCCGGGTGATCGACGGTCTCGGCAACCCCATCGACGACAAGTGACCGGTCAGGGTAGAGGAGGAGTACCCGATCTACGCAGCGCCTGTCAACCCGATGACACGGCCTCCCATCAGGAAGCCGCTTGACCTGGGCATTCGCAGCATCAACGGCCTTCTGACCTGCGGCCAGGGACAGCGGGTTGGTATTATGGCCGGCTCCGGAGTCGGGAAATCAACGCTCTTGGGGATGATCGCCCGCTATACCGAAGCGGATGTCAACGTGATCGCACTGATCGGTGAACGGGGGCGCGAACTCAGGGAATTTATCGAGAAGGATCTCCAGGAACAGGGGCTCAAGAAATCGGTGGTGGTTGTCGCAACCTCGGACCAGCCGCCGCTCGTCCGCATGCGGGGCGCCTACATCGCCACCACCATTGCCGAATACTTTCAGAAACAGGGCAAGAAGGTGCTGCTGATGATGGACTCGGCCACCCGCTTTGCCATGGCAATGCGCGAAGTCGGCCTTGCTATCGGCGAGCCGCCGACCACCAAGGGATACACGCCGTCGGTCTTTGCCGCCCTGCCAAAGCTGCTGGAGCGCACCGGCAATTTCCCCGACGGCAGCATTACCGGGCTGTACACCGTGCTGGTCGAGGGGGATGACTTTAACGAGCCGATATCAGACGCCATGCGCAGTATCCTGGATGGTCATATCGTTCTCTCGCGAAGCCTGGCGGCGCGCAACATCTATCCGCCCATCGATATACTGGCCAGCGCCAGCAGGGTCATGGCCGACGTGGCCCCGCGCGAACATCTGGACCTGGTCGGCAGGTTTAAGGAAACCATGGCAACGTACCGCCAATCGGAGGACCTCATCAATATCGGGGCCTATAAGACAGGAAGCAATCCCGGTATAGATTATGCTATAACACGCTATGACGGCATGGTGGCCTATCTCAAGCAAGCTGTTCAGGACCCGGTGTCAATGGCCGAAGCCGTCCAAGGTCTCAAAAGGCTTTTCGATGCCTGACGGCAGATGGGAGTGAGCATTCGTGAAAGGTAACGTCTTCAAACTTGAGCAGGTACTCAACTACCGTTGCGAGATCGAAAAGATGCGCAAACAAGAGTTTGCCAGCGCCAAGCGGGACTTTGAGCATGCCGACGACCGGCTCAGGAGTGAAAAAGAACGTGTGGAAAACCTTTCAGAGGAGTTCTGTCTCCGCCAGGGAGAACTGGAGAGCATCCAGGAGATACGCATGTATGCTGATTTCTTTGCCCGGAAGCGGGAGGACATCAAAAACCAAAAGGAACGGCTCGACCAGCTCGGCAACATCGTGAACGATCAACGTGCCTCTTTGCTTGACGCGACCAAGGATAAGAAGGTGCTGGAATCGCTTAAAGAACATAAGGCAAAAGAGTTTAAACTGATGATGGAACAGAAGGAACAGACATTTATGGACGAAAGATCCATCCAGAAAATAGGTACTAAACCCTGATGCCCCGTCGAGTCGGATTTTTGACATCTTCTTTGGTGGTGGCTGTCTTGGCCTTGGGAATACTGGCTCAGGACTCCCACCATGCGGTTGCCGAAAGCGGGGCGACCCCCGGGAAGGGGCCGGAGGCGGGCATGGAAGAGCCGCAGGGACAGCAGCAGCCGTTCAGCGCCTCTCGTGCAGCCCGTGAAGAGAAGGCTATTCAGGATGCGCGCCGCCAGCAACTGGGCGAAAAAGAGGCGGCTCTGGCCGCCAAGGAGCAGGAGCTGAAAAAGCTCAGCGCCAAGCTCGAAGCCCAGGTCAAGGCCCTGGATGAGAGCAAAAAAAGGGTCGATGAGAGCATGAAGGCGCGCTCTGCGGCTCAAAAGAAGCAACAGGATGAAAAAGTGCAGAAGATGGTCAAACTGTTCAAGACCATGCGTGGTGAACAGGCCGGCCAGTTGATCGACAGTCTGCATGAAGACCTGGCCCTGGCATTGCTGAACCGGCTGGACACTAAGACGGTGGCGAAACTGGCCCCTTTCATCAACCAGCCGCGTGTCGTCAAGTGGATAAGCGAAAATCTCCAGGGTAAATAAAGAATCGGCTTTTATGGGCAGATAACTCTGTCCATGCCCATAAAAAATCCACTCGGAAAGGAGGTGAAACAAAATGGATACAGGACAGATAAGTTTTATGCCGGCGAATGTCGGTATGCCGACGCCGGGCGGTGCACAAACCCCCACTTTCACAACGTTGCTGTCAGAGCCGGGAGGACAGGCTGGTGGGTCGTTTGCCGGGTTGTTGGAGGGAATGACGCCCGCGAAGGCCCCACAGGGGGCGGCGCCCGTTTCCGTCGGCACAGGTGTTCCGTCATCGGTGAAAAACGACGAGAACGCCTCAACAACTGCGGTGCAGCATGGTGTGCCCGGGTTGATGGCAGGATTGCGGAATGCGCTAGACGCGGCCGGCAAGCCGTTGGCAACGGGTACGGAACAGAGTGCCGGGGTGCCGGCAACGGCGAGCAGTTCGGACGGGAAGCCACAGGATGTGGTCCTGAATGCAGATGGGCTCAGGATGGCCCTGCTGATTCAGGTGAATAGCGGCAGAATGCCGCAGGCCGACGGCGCTGCTGAACAACAGACGGTTAATGGAGTCGATAACCCTTTGGCGTCGGCCACGGAAGGCAGCGCTGAAGTTCCGGCACCAGCGGAAAATTTGGTCAAGAAACCGCGGGATGTTGCAATGTATGCAGTCGGTATGCAACCGCCCTCTCTGCTGATTCAGGTATATGGCGGCATGATGCCGCAGGCCGACGGCGCGGCTGAACAGCAGACGGTTCAAGGGTCCGATACGCCCTTGGCGTCGGCCACGGAAGGCAGCGCTGAAGTTCCGGCACCAGCGGAAAATTTGGACAAGAAACCGTGGGATGTAGCAATGAATGCGGTCGGGATGCAACCCCCCACCCTGCAGATTCAGGTATTTGGCGGCAGGATGCCGCAGGCTGACGGTACGGTTGTGCAGCAGGCGGTTGCTGCATCGGTGGCCGACACCGCCGTCACATTGAACTCCAGCCGGTCCGCCATGGCGGCGGACGGCCCCTTGAAAGGCCAATCAGCAGATTCCACAGCCCTTGAGGTGCTTCCGAAAGGGAATGAAACACAGCAAGCTTCACAAAAGGAACCGGACAACACGGCTCCTTCCATCTCGACCTTGTCTTCACAACAGGTTTTGGCCATTGCCGAGCAGCAGAACCTGGCGGTTGAGAGCAGCACCGTTTCCACAGAACGTGGTACAGCGCCAAGCGACCAGAACGGTAGCGTCAGCGCTGCCGATGCTCCGGTTTCCGGATCACCCGGCCCTGGTAAGGGGGGTGCTGAAGTCAGCACAACAGCCTCTTCCGGAGTCGAAGCAACGGCACAACAGCAACAGGTAGTACCCCTGTTCCGCTCCGCCTCCCTTGAGGTGGCGCTGGCGGAAAGCGCTCCCCGGAACGAGGCCCGCACAACAGGGCAGGCTCAAGATGTATTATCGGCGCAGAATACGCCGGTAGCGGAAATTCCCGCAGCTTCCACGGCAAAGACAGCGCAAACGGAGCCGCAGCAGGATGTCCATCCCGCAAAATCAGGCGTGATGCCGGTGCAGGTCGCGCCGTTGCCGGCTTCTTCACAAGAGCCGGACCAAGCAGTACCGGCAAATTACCATGCCCTTGAAGAAACAAGGTCTGGTCAGGCGGCTGTTGTGCCTGCAGGGAAAACGGGGCTGGAAGCCGGGGGAGAAGCTGTCCAGTCACAGCCTGAGAACGCGGCAGCGGCAAAGCCGGTGCAAAGCATTGCGGTGGAGGCGGTAAAATTCGCCGGCGCCGGGTCATCCGAGGGAGAATTCAGCATGGGTGACGATAAGGGTACGGCTGACAATTTCATGAACGGCCAGTTCCATGCCGCCCTGATGCACCAGCAGGGGAACACTGACGGTGCAAGCGTATCGGGCAACGTCTCCACTCCGGTTCAAAACGATGTACAGCAGTCCGGCCTGTCGGAGCAGATTTTGCAGCAGGTCAGGGATCGTCTTGTGAATCACGATCTCAAAGCGGGCAACGATCAGATCGTGCTCAGGCTTTCGCCGGAAAATCTCGGCGATTTAAAGCTGAACCTGAGCATGGACGGGCAGCGTTTGAAGATCGAGATCGTTGCGGAAAACCACATGGTGCGTGATGCCCTGCTGCAAAATGCCGGCTCGCTCAAGGAGTCGCTGGCGCGGCAGAATATCCGCATGGAGTCGTTTGACGTGTCGACCGGCGGCCGCGGAGCAGGAAATCCCGGCCAGGGACAGCAACAGAGCGACTGGCGCGGGCTTGCCCAACAGAAACAACAGAACGCCTGGATGTCGTCCGGCGGTTACCGCCTGTCGGATGCGGCGACAGTTCCAAGCCAGTTGGCGTATCAAACGCCATCGCAGCATGCGATGGTTGATGTCCATTTCTGAAAGAGAGGTGATTTTCATGGTTAACAGCATAACACCGACAACCAGTACACCATCGGCTCAGGCCCAAATGCAAAAGGACATGGGCCTGACCTCGACTGATTTCCTGAATATGTTCGTAGCCCAGTTGCAGAACCAGGATCCCACATCACCCCAGGATCCTTCACAGATGTTGAGCCAGTTGGCCCAGATGACGCAGGTGGAACAGGCTTACGACACGAATACCAATCTGCAGAGCCTGCTGACGGCGCAGAATACCGCCAGCGGCCTGAATGCCGCCTCGCTAATCGGCGCAACCGTCACGGCGAGCGGCAATAGCGTGGCGTTCAACGGCTCTTCAGCGGCATCGCTTGAGTACAATCTTGCCGGTGCATCGGCGTCTTCCACCATCACCATCAGCAACGCATCGGGAAATACGGTCAAGACCGCCACCATCGGGGCTCAGTCTTCCGGCAATAATACCTTTACGTGGGATGGCACTAACAACAGCGGAACAACGGTTCCGGCCGGGGCATACACCTTTGCCGTATCGAGCACGTCGGCCAGCGGTTCTCCCGTAACAACAACCACCTATACAACAGGTGTTGTCGATGGTGTGGCGATGGTCAGCGGCACCCCCAACCTCACCATAGGTTCCGTCTCGATTGCGTTGTCAAATATCTTGAATGTTAATTAAGGGAGGAAGCCTGGGCCATGGTAGACCAGATTTTTTTCCCAAACCCCGTCCAGCCGGGAAGGCAGGAACGTCCTCAGCCGCAGAAACCGACGAGCGGACAGGTTTCGGATTCTTCGTTTGCCCGGGTACTTGATGAAAAGCTTCCTACCCAGGGGATCAAGTTTTCGCAGCATGCCCAAGAGAGGCTTAAATCACGCAACATTGTCCTCTCCGCCAACGACATGGCCAACCTCGAAGGGGCCGTCAATAATGTGGCGCAGAAGGGGGGCAAGGAATCCCTGGTCATGATGAAAGACGCGGCACTGGTGGTCAGCATCAAGAACCGCACCGTGGTGACCGCTCTGGACAGAGGCCAGATGCAGGGAAATGTTTTTACGAATATCGATTCAGCTGTCGTAATCTGACAATGCAACAGGGCTGGACCTCCCTGAGGAAGCCCTTGAAACGCCGATCGATTGACGCGTTTCTCCCAAACTCAAAAAAACAAGGAGGCATCATCATGAGTCTTACATCATCAATGTATACCGGCATCAGCGGTCTTTTGGCAGACGCCAGCGCCCTTAACGTCGAAGGCAACAACTTGGCAAACACCAATACCGTCGGCTTCAAGGGTGGCAAAACGCTCTTCTCCACCATGCTTTCCTCGAGCATCGGGAATAATTCACAGATTGGCAATGGTGTGCAGGTACAGGCGGTCCAAAACCAGTTTGCGGCCGGTTCATACCAAAGCAGCACGAATGTTACCGATTTGGCCATCCAGGGTAGTGGGTTCTTCGCCCTAGCCGCCCCAAGCGCCACTACGGCCACTGCCGCATCGGCCTACTATACACGGGCAGGTTCTTTCAGCGTCAACAGCACTAATAACCTGGTGAACCCTGATGGCTACAAGGTGATCGATACGGCCGGCAATGCCATCGTGCTTCCACAAACAGTCGCCGGCCCGCCTCTACTTACCTTCCAGAAGGTTTCGGGCATAGACGCGAACGGCAACATCTCGCTATTGTATGCGGATGCCAACGGCAACACGTCCACACTCTACTATGCCGGCGCACCAGGCGGCGTAGCTGCCGCACCCGTTGCCACCACTGCCGCAGCGGTCAAGATCGCAGAGGTCGACGTACCCAACCCGCAGGGCATGCTTTCCCAGGCAGGAACGCTTTTCACCCTGACCACCGCCTCGGGAACCCCGGCGGCACTCACCAGCGCTAACGGCACCAGCGAGAAGATACTTTCCAACGAACTCGAGGCCAGCAATGTGGATTTGGGAACGGAACTCGTGAACCTGCTTACCACCCAGCGGGCCTATTCCGCCAACTCCAAGACCATTACCACGGCGGACCAGATGACCCAGACTGTGTTGGCCCTCGTTCAGTAATCAGGAATCAGTGAGGGCGCTGGGGCGCGCCCCGCTTTACGGGACGCACCCCAGCGCCGGTTTAATTGGTTGCATTAGCGGAGAATACGTTTTAAAAAAGAACTACATCCAACTTCATTGGAATCGGCATCGCTGCGCACGGAGGAAGAAGATGGCAAAGGACGATCAGGCTGCTGTTGAAACAGAAGGCGAGGGCGGCAACAAGAAGCTGTTTATCATCATCGGGGCTGCCGTTGCAGTAGCGGTTATCCTGGGCGCCGTTGTCTTCATGTTGGCGGGTAAAGGCGACAAAAAGGAAAAGGGCAAGGAAGAGGCCAAGGTCGAGGGCAAGGCTGAAACCAAGGCCGAAACCAAGACAGAGGGCGGGGGGCATGGCGGCGAAGCGGGCGGCAAGGAGGGCGCGGCAAGCAACATCTATCCGCTGGAGCCGTTCATCGTCAACATCTACGACGGCCAGGAACTGCGCTACCTCAAGGTCAAGATCGAGATGGAGATGGTCGGGGTAGGGGTCAAGTCGGAGATCGATGCGCGCCTGGCGCCAATCAGGGATTCGATCCTGGTGCTCTTGAGTTCCAAGACCCTCCAGGACGTCCAGGATGTGCAGGGGAAAAATCAGCTCAAGGAAGAGATCATGGGGGCGATAAACAAGAATATCCCGCCCGGCAAGATCGCCAAAGTCTATTTTACCGATTTTGTCGTCCAGTAGGTAGCGCTGAGCTGTTATGGAAAAGATCCTCACAAAAGCAGAAATCGAGGCGCTCCTCAACGCCGTCTTCGATGGCAGGATTGAACCGGAGAAGGAACTGGCCAAGGCAGAAGGGTCAGCCGTCGCCTACGACCTCTTCAATACGGAGGCCCACAAGGGCTTTGTCCCCAATCTGGACATCGTCTACGACAGCTTGATCCGCTATAATCGCGTCACCCTCTCCAACCGTCTGCGCAAAGTTGTCGAGATCAAGAAGGTCGGCGCCCGTTCCTACAAGTTCGATGATTTTCTTCAGACCCTGCCATCACCCGCTTGCATGGCCATCTTCAAGATCGAGCCGCTTAAGGGGGCCGCGCTGATCGCCTTTGACAGTCCGCTGGTGCTGGCCCTGGTCGACAGCCTTCTCGGTGGCAGCGGCAATTCAAAGATTCCTCTCTCCAACAGGCTTTTTACGTCGATCGAGGTGCGGCTGGTCGATAAGATCGCCAAGGATATCCTGCAGGATTTCGAGAAGGCGTGGGCACCGCTCTACGCGACCCATATGAATCTGCTGCGTATGGAGATGAACCCGCGGCTGGTCAACATCGTTCCGCCCGAGTACCAGATCGTGACCATGTCGCTCAAGATCCAGATTGAAGAGACAACGGGGAACATAGTCTTTGCCATTCCGTATATGACCATCGACCCGATACGGGAGAAGCTGAAGTCGGGGATGCAGTTTGACCTGATGGCCATCGATCCGCAATGGTCGTACCGGCTCTCGTCCGAAATCCTCGAGGCTCCGCTTGAAGTATCCGTGGAGATGGGCAATGCCGGTATTTCCTTGCGGGAGCTTCTTGATCTGACGGTCGGGGATACGATCATGTTGGATAAACCCAGTTCCGGCGAACTGCTGGTCAAGATTGAAGGAATGCCGAAATTTAATTGTGTCCCCGGCATCCGCCATGGCAATAAAGCTATTCAGATCACCAAGTCAAAGGGGGGTAGCAGTGAGTGACAAGCCTGAAGTGAACGAGCCGGAACAAGACAGGAAGAACCTCGACTTCATCCTTGACATCCCCTTGCAGGTGACCGTGGAACTGGGACGTACCAAGCTTTTGGTCAAGGATATCCTCCAACTTAACCAGGGGGCGGTGGTGGAGTTGACCAAACTTGCCGGTGAACCTTTGGATATCTTTGTTAACTCCAAACTTGTGGCCCGGGGCGAGGCGGTCGTCATCAACGACAAATTCGGCGTGCGCCTGGTTGATATTGTCAGTCCCAACGAGCGCGTGGAGAAGATTTTGTGAGGGGTGCGCTTGCCGCACTGCTCCTTTGCCTGCCATCCATTGCCTGCGCTGAAAGCGCCACCGGACAGGAATTCAGCTTTCTTTCCAGTTTTCTCCAGATGATTGCCGCCCTGGCGGTTGTCATCGGTCTGATCCTCATTACGTGGCACTTTTTCAACAAGTTCACCCGGAGCGCTACTGCCGGGAGATTCGCGGCAAAGCATATCCGTCTGGTGGAATCCCGCTATATCGCTCCTAAAAAGAGTCTTCTGCTTGTCGAGGTGGGCGGGGAATATCTGCTGTTGTCGTGTACCGCCGACAGGCTCACCCTTATCAAACAGATCGAACTGCTCGAGGAAATCGAGGTCATCCCCGAGGGCAAGGGAGCCGAAAAGGTCTTTGCAGGGATTCTGGACAGGCTACGATCGTGAAAATGGGCAGTATGACGAAAAAGATAGTTTTCCTGGTGGTCCCGGCCCTGGCGGTGCTCGCTTCTGCTACGGCCCTGGCCGAGCCGTTGCCGTTTCCGGCGCTGAATATCGGTGTCGGTGCGGCGACCAAGCCCGGCGACGTTGCGATGACCATCCAGATATTCCTGCTGTTGACTATTCTCTCGCTGGCCCCGGGCCTGCTGATCATGACGACCTCGTTCACCCGCATCTCGGTGGTGCTTTCTTTCGTGCGCACCGCCATGGGAACCCAGCAGGCGCCGTCCAATCAGATCATTCTGGCACTCTCCATGTTTCTGACCTTCTTTATCATGAGTCCGGTCTGGCAACAGATCGACAAGGAGGCCTACCAACCCTGGAAAGCCCACCAGATCAGCCAGGACCAGGCAATGGAGCGGGCCGTCAAGCCGGTACGCAAGTTCATGCTTTCCCAGGTCAGGGAAAAGGATCTGGCGCTGTTCGTCAGCCTCTCCAAACTACCTCGGCCCAAGAATGCCGATGACATTCCGACCCTGACCATTATCCCGGCCTTCATGATCTCAGAGTTGCGGACCGCCTTTCAGATCGGCTTTCTGATTTACATCCCCTTCATCGTAGTCGACATGGTGGTTGCCTCGGTGTTGATGTCAATGGGCATGATGATGTTGCCGCCGGTCATGATTTCACTTCCTTTCAAGATTTTGTTGTTTGTGCTGGTTGACGGGTGGGGTCTGGTGATCGGGTCATTGGTGAAGAGTTTTGGATAAAAAAAAACAGGGTCAGGTCAAGGCGGTTCCATTTCCTTTCGCCTTTTCCCTCACCCCCCAGAGGTTTCCATGACACCCGAATTTGTTGTCCAGCTTGCCCGCCGCAGCTTTGAGACGGTTCTCCTTCTGGCTGGGCCGCTCCTTATCTCCAGCCTGCTGGTGGGCTTGACGATAAGCATTTTTCAGGCAGTGACCTCCATCAACGAGGCTACCCTGACGTTTGCCCCGAAGATCATCGCCGTTATGGTCGCCATGATAATCTTCTTCCCCTGGATGATGACGTACATGAGCGATTTTACCCGCGAGATCTACTCCTTCATCGCCACCATGCGACGCTGAGATGGCGTTGGTTCGCCGGTATGAAGAGCCGCTTGCGGCGTTGAATTCGGTGTACCCTCCCTCACGCCGTTGTTCGCAGCAGGCGAATGGCTGCGCGGCAAATCGGCCGCAGACAGGGAGCTAGGGTATGGTGCCGCTGTATCCTTTTCCCTCGTTGCGCGAGGTGCTCATCTTTGCCCTGGTGCTGGGGCGCGTAGCCGGTATCTTTGCCGCGATGCCGTCCTTTGGGGGGCGGATGGTGCCGATGAACATCAAGGTGCTGGCGGTACTCATGATCACGCTGGTCTGTTTCCCGGTCCTGAAGATAACCCCACCGCCGATGCCGTCGGATGCCTTCAGCCTGGGCCTCCTGGCCTTGAGCGAGGTCGCGGTCGGGCTCACGCTCGCGCTGGTTGTCCAGATGGTCTTTAGCGCGGTGGAATTCAGCGGCCAGATCGTCGGCATGCAGATGGGGTTGACGATTGCCTCGATTCTCGATCCTACCCTGGGCGGCCAGATTCAGATCATGTCCGTGCTGCAAAGCCTGTTTGCGACGCTGCTTTTTCTGGCTCTCGATGTCCATCATATGTTTATCCGCGCCATCATCGAAAGTTTCAGCATCATCCCCATAGGCGGCTGGCATATCACGGGCGAACTGATATCCTTCCTGGTCCAGCGCACCTCCGACATCTTCGTGATCGGTGTCCGCCTGGCCGCCCCCGTCATGGTGTCGCTCCTGTTGGCCAGCGTGGCCTTGGGGGTCATGGCGCGCGCCTTTCCGCAGATGAATATCTTCATCGTCAGCATGCCCCTCAACATCGGCCTCGGTTTATTGATCATGGGGGGGACACTGATGATCTTTTTTCACGTTCTGGAGGTGTCATTCGGCAATCTGAACGGACAGATCAGCACCCTTTTCAGATTGATGGCAAAGGGGGGATGACGTCTGGCGGATGATTCCGACAAACACTCCAAAACAGAACAGCCGACGGCAAGAAAGCTCAGCGAGGCACGGAAAGAGGGGTCGCCGCCCAGAAGCCAGGTGCTCACCTCGTCGCTCACGCTCCTGACCGGGATTATCAGCATTTACGTCTTCGGCAGCTACATATTGGACGGCCTGAAAAAGAACATGGTTGCAATCCTGAGCACCATGGCAAGTTTCGACCTGACCGAGTCCAGCATATACACGCTCTCGCTCAAGCTCTTCGCGCTGATCCTCATGCTGCTCGCCCCTGTGGTGATCACCGTCATCGCAACGGCGTTGATGTCGAACATCATCCAGGACAACGGGAAGTTCGATATCCATTTCGAGCGTCTTGGATTTAAATTCTCGAAGCTCAACCCGATGAGCGGCATCGGCAGGCTCTTCAACCGAGATTCGCTGCTGGAGATGGTGAAATCGCTCTTCAAGCTCCTGGTGGTGGGCCTCATAACGTATCGGGTGATGAAGGATGAAAGCCAGAACATCACGTTTCTGGCCGAGGCCGACATCGAAACGATCATCGGCTACGTGGGCCATGTCGCGTTCGACATCATCACCCATGCCTGCGGCATCCTGATCGTGCTCGGTGTTCTGGACCTGTTGTACATCAAATGGCGCTACATCGAAAAGCTCAAAATGACCAAGCAGGAGGTCAAGCAAGAGACAAAAGAGCAGGACGTGGCGCCGGAAGTCAAGAACAGGATGAAGAAGCTGCAGTTCCAGATGGCGCGGCGCAGGATGATCAAAATCGTTCCGACTGCCGACGTTGTCATCACCAACCCGACCCACTATGCCGTGGCTCTCAAGTATGAGCGGGAGCGGATGATTGCCCCGGTGGTCATCGCCAAAGGGGCTGACGTGATGGCCCAGGCCATCAAGAAGATCGCCACGGAGCATAAAATCATCCTGGTGGAAAACCGTTTTTTGGCGCGGGAACTCTATGACCAGGTAGGCGAAAATGAACCGATCCCCGAGTCGTTGTTTGCCGCGGTTGCAGAGGTCCTGGCCTATGTGTACCGTCTCAAGGGCAAGATGTGATGTTCGGCCGGGCTCACGGTCAATAAAATGACGTATTCAAGGATTTGACGCGCGGGGCTGCTGCCGCCCGCGCCGCCGGGCACCTATCCCCGCCGGCTGCGACGACTGCCGGATGCCGCATCAAGGGGTAACGTGCGGCACGAAAAATGCAAACACAGTGTGAATTTTTAGTTTTTCAAAAAAACAACCAACTACGGAACCTCAATGGCAAACGGAACGACTGAAGCTATAGAATTGCGGAGTTTCCGAAAAAATTCGGATATCTACGTGGCCATCGCCCTGATCGGCGTGCTTTCGCTGATGATCATCCCGTTGCCGGCATTTATCCTGGATCTGTTTCTGGCGACCAACATAACCATCGCCCTTTCCATTCTGCTGGTGTGCCTCTATACGCAACACCCGCTCGATTTTTCCGTGTTCCCTTCCGTCCTGCTGGTCACCACGCTTTTTCGCCTGGCCCTCAATATCGCTTCGACCCGCTTGATCCTGCTGCATGGCAGTGAGGGGGTTGAAGCGGCCGGGGCGGTCATCAAGGCCTTCGGCCAGTTTGTGGTCGGGGGGAACTATGTGGTCGGGGCCGTCATCTTCCTGATCCTGGTCGTCATCAATTTTGTAGTCATCACCAAGGGTGCCGGCCGCGTGGCCGAGGTTACGGCCCGTTTCACCCTTGATGCCATGCCGGGCAAGCAGATGGCGATTGATGCCGACCTCTCGGCGGGCATGATAACCGAAAAAGAAGCCAAGGCGCGGCGTATCAAGATCTCCCGAGAGGCCGATTTTTACGGTTCCATGGACGGCGCCAGCAAGTTTGTCCGCGGCGATGCCGTGGCCGGCATTATGATCGTGATGATCAACATATTCGGCGGGTTGGTCATCGGTGTCTGGCAGCAGGGGATGCCGCTCCAGGCCGCGCTGACCAATTATACCCTCCTGACGATCGGCGAGGGCCTGGTGGCCCAGATTCCGGCCTTGATCATCTCTACCGCCGCCGGCATCATCGTAACGCGATCTGCCGACGAAAACAACTTCGGCATCGAGATTACCGGCCAGTTCATGAACTATCCCAAGGCGTTTTACGTCTCGTCGGGGGTGTTGTTCCTGTTTGCCATTATCCCCGGTCTGCCGCACTTTGCGTTCTTCCTGCTCTCGGGCGCGACCTTCCTGGTTGGCAAGATGGCGCGGGAGAAGGCGCAGGTTGTTGAGGATGCCGGCGTACCCGAACTCGCTGCCGGCGAAGAAGCAATCGACCAGGCTTCGGCAATCCGACCGGTGGACGTGCTCGAACTGGAGGTCGGTTACGGTCTTGTCCCAATGGTGGACGCCTCCCAGGACGGTGAATTGCTGGAGCGCATCCGTTCGATCCGCCGCCAGTATGCCCAGAAGATGGGGTTTGTCGTCCCCCCTATCCATATACACGACAACCTGCAACTCAAACCGTATGAGTACAATCTGCTTATCCGGGGAGCCCGTGTCGGCGGCAGCGAACTGACCGGCCAGTATCTGGCAATGGATTCGGGCGCAGTGACCTCGGCCCTGCCGGGAGCCACCACCAAGGAGCCGGTCTTCGGGTTGCCGGCTGTCTGGATACGCTCCGATGACCGCGATCAGGCCCAGATCAATGGCTATACCGTTGTTGACAGTACCACGGTGGTGGCGACGCATATCAGCGAGGTCATAAAGCGTTACGCCCACGAACTGGTGGGGCGTCAGGAACTCCAGCAACTGCTGGAAAATGTTGCGGTCAGCGCTCCCAAGGTCGTGGAAGAGTTGATACCCAACCAGCTCAACCTGGGTACGGTGCTGCGGGTGGTCAAGAGCCTGCTCAAGGAAGGGGTTTCGATCCGGGATTTGCGCACCGTACTTGAGACACTGGCGGATTATGCCGGCCTTACCAAGGACCCGGACGTCCTGACCGAGTTTGTGCGCCAGGGGCTTGGCCGTTTCATCGTCGATCAATACAAGCTGGATGATGACACCCTGTACCTGATCGCCCTGGACCGCGAGGTGGAGGATATTATCGCCGAGGCCATTCAGCCGTCGGACCAGGGAAGCTTCCTGGCTATTGAGCCCACGGTAGCCCAGCAGATCATTACCACCATCCGTTCCATGGCGGACCGTTTTGGTTCGAGCGGCGCACAACCGGTGTTGTTGGCATCTCCCACCATCCGCCGGCATGTCAGAAAGCTGATCGAGCGTTTTGTGCCGCACATGGCGGTGCTTTCCCACAACGAAATTCCGCAGAATATCAAAATCCAGTCATTAGGGGTGGTGAGCGTCAATGCTGGTTAAGACCTTTCAAGCAGCGAGCATGGCCGAGGCGCTCCGCATGGTCAAGGCTGAACTCGGCCCGGATGCCATGATTCTGTCAACCAAGAAGGAGGACACCGGCGGGATCCTGGGGTTTTTCAGCAAGTCGGTGTATCGCGTGACAGCCGCCATTGATCCGGTGCCGAAACAGGCCCCGTCACCTGCGCCCGCGCATGGAACTCATCGCATCCGGCCGGAACGGGAACGGACGGCAAAAGAGGAACTGGAAAGCTCCATGTTCGCACCTCTGGCGCGGGAGCTCAAGGAACTGCGGGAGAAGGTTGACGCCCTGTCCCGGCGCGAAGACGACGTAAAGAAATCCGGCAGGGAGGAAATCCGGGAAGATGCGCCGCCGCTTGGTTTGAATCTCAAGAATGTCCCCCGTGGTGATCTGGAGGAGATCAAGAAGCTCCTGCTCAATACCCTGGCCAAGAGCCAGGAGGGGGTCGTCAGGACGGTGCAGTGGCCCAATGCGTCGGAAGCATCTCCAACTGAGGCGCAGTCCGGCCTGGAACTGTTGCCGGAGGATTCGCCGCTGGCCCAGGAGTTGATCCAATCCGGCATCTCCCCGGATCTGATCAGAAGGATTCTCGACACCCTCGGCACCTTGCCGGCCGAGGACGGCGGTCAGAACCTCAAAATCCGGCTGGGGACGACGTTCTCAAAGCTGATCAAGTTTGCCGGCACGCTTAAGATGCGCAAAAATGCTCCCCGTATCATTGCCCTGGTGGGGCCGACCGGCGTCGGTAAAACAACCACCACCGCCAAGTTGGCCGCCATGTATGCCCTCAACCGCGGCAACAAGGTGGCGCTCATCACCATGGATATTTTTCGCGTCGGCGCGGTGGAACAACTCAAGACCTATTCCCGGATCATGGGGATCCCCCTGGAGGTGGCCTCTACCCCCAAAGAGCTGGAAAAGGCCGTGGAGAAACATTCCGCCTGCGACCTGATCTTCATCGACACGGCCGGCAGAAGCCACAAGGACAAAGAGAAGCTGGACGAGATGAAGAACTTTCTCGACAACAAGATTCCCATCGAGGTCTACCTGTGCCTCTCGGCAACGACCAAAGACCGTGAGCTTGAGGAAATCATCAACCGTTTCAAGATTTTTCAGGTCAGCAAGGTTGTTTTTACCAAGATCGACGAGAGTGAGAGCTTTGGGAACATGGTCAACCTATTGATGAAGGACAATCTTCAGATAGCCTACTTCACTACGGGACAACGGGTGCCGGAGGACATCGAGGTGGCGACCTCCGCCAAGCTGGCCGGCATGATCCTACGGGAGGCGTCCGAATGAGCACGGTAACCGGAATGGGAGATCAGGCCGATACCTTGCGCCAGATGGCACGACAGAATCGCATAAATGCGCCGTCAGACCAGGACATGCCGCTTGCGGCCGGCGAAGACAACGATCGCGGTATTCGTGTCATCTCGGTGACAAGCGGTAAAGGCGGCGTGGGCAAGAGCAACGTGGTCTCCAACCTGGCCATGGCCCTGTCTGCCCAAGGCAAGCAGGTGCTGGTCATTGATGCGGACCTGGGGCTGGGCAACCTGGACGTGCTCCTGGGACTCTCCCCGATGTATAATCTGAACAATGTGTTCAACGGTGAAAAGAGTCTCAGCGAGATCATTATCGAAGGCCCTGCCGGCATCAAGGTCATCCCGGCCGGGTCCGGCGTTCAGGAGGTGACCAGTCTCAGCCAGCACGACAGGCTCAAGCTATTGGACGAACTTGACATGCTTGAAGAGCAGTTTGATATCATGATCGTGGATACCGAGGCGGGTATATCCGAAAATGTCACCTATTTCACTGCGGCGGCCCAGGAGATCATTGTCGTGGTCTCCCCCGAGCCGACCTCCATAACCGATGTGTATGCCCTGATCAAACTGTTGGCAACGCGTTATTCCGAGCATCACTTCAAGGTGCTGGTCAACATGGCCAAGGACAGCGAGGATGCTCTGGAGGTGTTCCGCAAGCTGGCTAACGTCGCCGGCCGTTTTCTCGACATCTCCCTGGATTATCTGGGATGCGTCGTCAAAGACGAAAAGGTGGTGGAGGCGGTCAAGCGGCAAAGGGCGGTTTACGACCTTTTCCCCGAATCCGAGGCGGCCACCTGCTTCACCACACTGGCACGGAGGGTCATCGAAAACACGCGCCGAACCAGGGTCAAGGGAAATATCCAGTTCTTCTTCCGGCGATTTCTCGATAACCCGACAGGCGGCTAAGTCTTGGGCACCGGCAAACTACATAGTCCTTACGCCGGGTCTGAACCGGCGTTGCGTGACACGCTGATCATGCAAAACATGCCCATGGTCAAGTATCTGGTGGGGCGGATCGTCCCTCAACTCCCGCCGCATCTGGATCCGCAGGATTTGACGAGTGCGGCGGTAATTGGCCTGATAAATGCAGCAGACCGTTTCGACCCTGCACGAGGTGTATTGTTCAAGACGTTTGCAGAACAGCATGTGCGTGGAGCCATCATGGACGAATTGCGATCCTACGAT
>JBEKFJ010000015.1:0-23698 GCA_050013355.1 Oryzomonas sp. | reverse complement strand
TTACCTGGTCGGCGCCGGTCCCGGCGATCCGGGGCTGATCACGCTCAAGGGGATGGAGTGCCTGCAACGGGCCCAGGTGGTGATCTACGATTACCTGGCCAGCGAACAGCTCCTTGCCCATGCGCCGGATGATGCGGAGTTGATCTACGCCGGAAAGATCGGCGGCCGCCACAACCAGGACCAGGAGGAGATCAACCGGTTGCTGGTGAAAAAGGGGCGCAAGGGGAAGATCGTGGTCCGGCTCAAGGGGGGCGACCCTTTCGTGTTCGGGCGGGGCGGCGAGGAATGTGAGGCGCTGAGCGAGGCAGGGATACCCTTCCAGGTCGTGCCGGGGGTTACCGCCGCCGTGGGTGCGGCGGCCTACAGCGGCATCCCCCTGACCCATCGGAATTTCACCGCCTCGGTGGCCTTTGTCACCGGCCAGGAAGGGAAGGACAAGGGCGAGTCGGCCATTGACTGGGACCGCCTCTCCCTGGGCAACGGCACGGTGGTCTTTTACATGGGGGTCACCACCCTGCGGCGGAACATGGAAGGCTTGCTGCGGCACGGCAGGAGCCCCCGGACTCCCGTGGCGCTGGTGCGCTGGGGAACGGTTCCGTCTCAGCAGGTTTTGACCGGGACCCTGGCCGACATCGCCGACCGGGCCGAGGCCGCCGGCTTCAAGCCGCCGGCCGTGACCATTGTCGGCGAGGTGGTCGGCCTGAGAGACAAACTGGCATGGTTCGACAATCGTCCGCTTTCCGGCCGCAGGATCCTGGTGACGCGCGCCGCCGACCAGGCCGGCGAATTTGCCGCCCTGTTGGCCGGTCATGGGGCGATGGTCATCGAATGCCCCACCATCAGGCTGGTGGACCCGGAATCCTGGGAACCGCTGGATGCCGCCGTCCGGGGCGTGGGCGGCTATGATTGGCTGGTGCTGACCTCGGCCAATGCGGTGCGCCGGTTCTTTCAGCGCCTCGCCACGCTTGGGCTGGATGCCAGGGCAATGGGAACCTGCCGGGTCTGTGCGGTGGGGCCAAAGACGGCCGAGGCGATACGCGCCTGGGGCATCCGTCCCGACCTCGTGCCCTCGGATTATAAGGCGGAAGGGGTGGTGGCGGAATTCGAGAAGCTGGCAATGAGCGGCGCCAGGGTCCTGTTCCCCCGCGCCGACAAAGCCCGCGAGGTCATCCCCTGCGAGCTGAAACGCCTGGGCGCCCAGGTTGACAGCCCGGTGGCATACCGTAACGTGATGCCGGACAGGCTGCCGCCCGAAGCGCTCTTTGCCCTTGAAAAGCGCACCATCGATTGCATCACGTTTACCTCCTCATCCACGGTTCACAACCTGGCCCACATGTTGGGCAACGACCTCTTGGTGGACATGCTGAAGGGGGTGACGGTGGCCAGTATCGGGACAATTACCTCAAAGGCCTGCCGCGAACTGGGGCTCAAGGTTGACATCGAGCCCCCCTGTTCGACACTGGAGTGCTTAGCCTCGGAGATAGAACGCCACTTCCACTCTCCCACACCTCGAAAATCACCGTGACAAGACCGGAATCAATCATGAAATCCGGATAATCATTATTTTCACCATCTATTTTGTAACAACTCTCACACCGGAACCGTCTACTTATTGAACGAGGTGAACCAACGCTTGAAAGGCAAAGGAGAAACACAATGAGACAGATGGCCAGATTCGCAGCAATCATCGGTGCAATCGCTCTCTTCAGCACAGGCGTTTTCGCCATGGGGCCGGAGGGGGCTGAACATTCCGACCACCACGGTTGCGGGTGCGAACAGAAACATGCCGGACATGAGGGGATGATGCATGATTTCAAAAAGCTCCCGTGGATTCTCAAGGAGAAGCTGGGATTGACCGGGAAACAGGCGGGCGAGATCTCAGACATCATGGAAGCGGAGCATGCAAAGGCGAAACCGCTCTTCGAGGCGATCCATAAGGAGCGTGCGGCATTGATGGTCGTTTCGTTGCATGGGAGCCCGGCTGCCATCAAGGAACAGTCGGGAAAACTTGCCAATGCCATAGCAGCGTTGGCGATCCACCATGCAGGGGTTCATAAGCGCATCGCAGCCGTCATGACAAAAGAGCAGGCTGAAAAGTTTGAGAAGATGGCTGAAGAATTCGCCAAGCATGGCGGGCCCGCCTGCCATCATGAGCAAAAGAAGCAGGAGCACCATGAGATGTCTGAGCATCAACATCATGGCGAAGAGAAGGGCGAATAATCGATCCGCAGCAGAGCTAGTGTCCCGTGCGGTTAGTTCGTACTCGTAATTCCGGCTCTTTTGGCCGCCGCCATCGTTACGGCTCCTTGATGTAGACCCTGCTACACCTACGTCGCCGCGCCTTGGCACCAGCCAAAATAACTCGGAATTACTTCCCATGACTAACCGCACGGGACACTAGCAAGGGTTAATACCAAGGTGCCGGGGGGAATTCCTCCCGGCTCTTGTTTTATCCTCCCCAAAACCGTGCTTCCGCGTTCAACGAGCCGGCCATCTCATCCTTGAGCGCCACTCCGGAAATGCCGCGCCTCAAGGCCTCCCCGGTCAGGTACAGCAATTTTGCGGCGGCGGCCTCGTAACCCAAACCTTCCGGCGGGCGGATGTTGGAAATGCAGTTTCGCTCCGCGTCGGTATTTCCCGGTTGCGGCGCAAAGGTCAGGTACATGCCGAGACTGTCTGCGGCACTGAGGCCCGGACGTTCGCCGACGACGATCACAGCCACCCGCGCGGCAATAACGCTGCCGATAGCGTCCGACAAAGCGACACGGCCGTTGGCGACCAGCAAAACCGGGGCGATACGTAATTGCTCCGCCCGATAGCTGCTCACAACCGCTTGCAAGAGCGGAACCCCATGCCGCTCGACGGCGGTCGAGGAGAGGCCGTTCGTAACGATCAGCGCCACGTCCACGTCATTGTCATTTAAATTCCTCAGCCGGGTTCGCGATCCTTCGGTGAGAGTCCGGCCGAGGTCGGGCCGACGGAGATACTCGTCGCGGCTGTTGACGGGTGTATCCAGGACCAGGACCTCTTCGCCAAGACCCCGCACCTGCTCGGCAAAGGCATCGATTGCCCAGGAATAATTCACCGCGTCCCGCGCCTGGGCGTGGGCCAGTTGAAAATCCAGCATGACCTGGGTAGGGACGGCATGCCCGGCCCGGCCCAAGGCGATGCGCGCCTGGGTAAACCGGCGCAGGGCAATCCACGAGTCTGTCATATCCCTTCTTTCGCCAGTTCGTTTATGGCGCCGAGCAGCCGTGGCGATGCGATGCCGCGGCTCAAGGCGTTGCGCCCGTCGAATATCCCCATGCGGTTCAGCCACACCTCGAATTCCGGCGCGGGCCGGAGTCCCAGCACGCGGCGCAGATACAGCGCATCATGGAATGAGGTGCTCTGATAGGCCAGCATGACGTCGTCGGCCCCGGGAACGCCCATGATGTAGGTACAGCCGGCCACGGCCAGCAGGGTCATCAGGTTGTCCATGTCGTTCTGGTCGGCCTCGGCGTGGTTGGTGTAGCAGACGTCGCAGCCCATGGGCAGCCCCAGCAACTTGCCGCAGAAATGGTCCTCCAACCCGGCGCGGATGATCTGTTTGCCGTCATACAGATATTCCGGCCCGATGAAGCCGACCACCGTATTGACCAGAAGAGGCGAGAACGCGCGCGCAACGGCGTAGGCCCGCGCCTCGCAGGTCTGCGCGTCGATTCCGTGATGGGCGCTGGCCGACAGCGCGCTCCCCTGCCCGGTTTCGAAATACATCAGGTTGTCACCCGACGTTCCGCGGCCCATGGCACGGGCCGTGTCGCGGGCTTCGGCCAGCAGCTCCAGGTTTATGCCGAAGCTTTTGTTGGCCGCTTCGGTCCCGGCAATGGACTGAAAGACCAGATCAACCGGAGCGCCGCGGCGCATCAGTTCCAGGGTGGTGGTTACGTGGGCCAGCACGCAGGACTGGGTGGGGATCTCGTGGCGCTGGATGATGTCGTCCAGAAGGTGAAGCAGGCTTTCCACGTTCTTCGGGCTGTCGGTCGCCGGGTTGATGCCGATGACTGCGTCGCCGCTGCCGTACATCAGCCCGTCCAGCACGCCGGCGGCTATGCCGCGTGGATCGTCGGTGGGATGATTGGGTTGCAGCCGCGTGGAGAGCCGGCCCGGCAGTCCGATGGTGTTGCGAAAGCGGGTGGTCACCGTGCAGCGTCTGGCGACCGCGACCAAATCCTGGTTGCGCATGATCTTGGAAACAGCCGCGGCCATTTCCGGCGTAATCCCCCAGCGAACCGCAGCGATTTCTTCGTCGGTAGTGGCATCGCTCAGCAGCCACTCGCGGAATGCACCCACGGTCAAAGACGAGATCAGTGCGAACGCGGCCCGGTCATGTGACTCTTCAATGAGTCGGCTGACCTCGTCTTCCTCCGGCGGAATCAAGGGTTCCGCAAGAAACTGCTTCAACGGCAGGTCGGCCAGCAGCCATTGGGCGACGGCCCGCTCCGTTTCCGAGGTTGCGCCGATACCGGCCAGTTCGTCCGCAGACCGCAGCGGCGACGCCTTGGCCAGCACGGCTTTAAGATCCGCGAAGCCGTAGCTGCGCCCGTTAAAGTTTTTGGTGTATTTCATGCCGTCAATCTTTTCGGAATCCTACGTTGCCGCCTTGGTTGTCTTCCTCATGTTGAGTTCCGGTAAAAAGTCGGTAATTTTTTTCCGAAAGATTCCCGAGAACAGAAAAAGTTCGGCAACTCCGACTTTGATTTGCCCACGCTCCAACAACGACACCCTGACCCGCCTCATATTGGCCATCTCAGCCAACCTGTTCTGAGACAGTTTTGCAGACTTACGAAACAGCAGGATCCGCGCTGCTATAAATAGGTTGAGTTGTTCAGGATCAATAGAGAGGACTTTTTTACTTTCGGCATTAACCTTCACGGCCCAGCCACCGCGTTTGAGACAACGCCTGCATGTAACGAGTTCAAGACGGTCCGACACAAAAGTCGTTATGTGATATTCACGATCACAGACGGTCAAACCGGGCTTTTTCTTTGTTAGTGGCGATTGGATGGCGTGGATTACGTATTTCATATTCTTATCCTTTGCAAGAAATTGCTCTATGCAAACATATGCGGTGGATGGTTCATCGCCATCGAGCTTACCATATATATAGCAATAAAAAAAATAGCCATGTCTTATATTGACAACATATTTTGGCCAGTGACAACATATTTTGTCATTTCACAAATGTAAAATGCCAAAATAAGTTGTCACTCATGGATACTATAAATCAATAGGTTAGCAGAAGGGCAAATGCCAATAAATGTTGTCACTGGGAGAACTGGATGGTTCGAGTCTATGCGGGCTCGGCTTGAGTATGCTGATCGACACGCTCTTCAGCAACGTTCTACCATCAGCCGGCCGCATATTCGCCTGTCATGCGCTGCGGCATACCTGCTGAGCGTAGCTCTACCAATAAACGAGCGACGTCAAAGTGGTCCAGGAGACGCTTCGCCATGCCACGATCGCCATGGCCGCAAAGTACAGTCACATCCAGGATCGGGTAAAAGCCCGGCATACCCAGTCAATTCCTATAAAAACAACATGATTGAGAGTGACATGGCGCATTGCGTCGTCTCTCTGTGTAAGCGGATATGTTGGGGAACAAAACCATGTTAACCCAGTTTGCGACGCTATATCATTAATAACAGGAGAGTTATACGTTATTGCCAACAGCGAAAGTTGAGTTATAATACCGATGAGGAAATAAGCTTATGGCTATCGAAGTGCAGTTTCATATACATCCTGAATACCTTCTGGTCAAAATGTGTGGAGAATGGACTACACCGGCCATGAGGCAAGCACTCAATGAGATTAAGACCGAGGCTGATCACCAAGGTTTTAAACATCTTCTTTTTGACATGTGTGAGCTATCTCGACCCGACTCTGAAATGACTCGCTTTTGGTCTGGAGAATATGTGGCGCAAGTCTTACCACCACCGTTCAAGGTTGCTGTATTTGCCAACCCAGAGCTAGTAAATAAATTTGGAGAAGATACGGCCGTAAATCGGGGGGCCATTTTCAAGGTCTTTTCAGATGAACAGGAAGCCCTTCGATGGCTTTGAGAAAACGAGAATTGCCATGTTAGAAGCTTCTCGATCGTGATACAAATTGGAGGAAATCTTCTCCATTCAATGGTTTGCTAAATAAGAACCCCTGAATCTCCTGGCACTGTCGTGCTGCCAAAAAATCCAGTTGTTCCTTCGTCTCGACACCCTCTGCTACAATCGTCAAATTCAGGCTGTGTGCCATGGCAATGATGGATTCCGTAATAGCAACCGCGTTGCTGTCGTCAGGCAGGGCCATAACGAACGAACGGTCTATTTTGATCTCGTGGAGCGGCATTTTTCTGAGATAGGCAAGCGACGAATACCCTGTGCCGAAATCGTCCAGAGAAAGCTTGATCCCCATCTCCACGAATACGTGGAGAGTCTCGATGGTCTGTTTGATGTCTTTCATTACGATGCTTTCAGTGATTTCGAGGCACAGACAGGATGGGTCCATACCCGTATCGTGCAAGACTGCTCTCACGGTATCAACCAGTACGCCGGAGTGAAACTGGTGGACGGAAACATTAACCGAAAGCCGCAAAGGGGGCATTCCATGAGATCTCCATTGGACGTACTGCGCACAGGCTGTTCGAAGGACCCATTCTCCGACTGGCACGATCAGACCACCCTCTTCCAGGACCGGAACAAAGACCGCTGGTGATTCCGGCATCTCTGTCCCGGCCGGTTGCCAACGCAAAAGGACTTCCATGCCCATGACCTGGCGCGTTATTGAATCGAATTTGGGTTGATAATTAAGAAGGTACTCATTTCGTTCAAGTGCATGCTGGAGACGAGTTTCCAATTTTATGCGTTCTTTAATCTTTTCGCTCAGTTCGATGGAATAATAAACGTGCTTGTTCCTGCCCAGGATCCTTGCCTCCGATAAAGCAATGTCGGCATTTCGGATAAGCTTTCCAAACGATTCGCCATCTTGAGGGAACACGGAAATGCCGATACTCACACTGATGAAAAATTCCTGGCCTAATATTTGGAACGGTTCTTTAAAGCAGGTTTTGATCTCAGCGGCCAATTGTGATGGTTTGTCATAACCAAATACCAACACGGCAAACCTGGCCTCATTCACTCGGCAAAGCTCGCCACACGCCCTTAATGCCGATTTGAGGCGCTTGCCTGTCTCCACAAGTATTATATCGCTATAATCATTGCCATGGGAGTGATTTACGGAATTAAAATTGTCCAGCTCGATCAGCAGCAATAGCGGATTTGCAGGTAAATCGTGTGATAAAAGCCCCTGATGAAAAAATTCTTCCAACCGCGATTTGGTAGGCAGACCGGTGAGCGCGTCCACGCTTGTCAGATCCGATAATTGCCGGGATTGAGTAGTAACCATGCCTTCAAGGTTGCTCAGGTAATCTTGATGCTCCCGGCGTTCTTCGGCCTGTTCCAGCACTTTTCTGGCAATGATTACCAACTCGTTGAGGTCGCTGATCGGCTTGGTGATGAAGTCCCATGCGCCTCTGCGCATAGCCTCGACAGCATCGGTCACAACACCCGTTCCGGATATGGCAACCACGGGAACACCGGGACTCATTTGCGCGATCGCCGAAATGACCGAAAATCCATCCATCACCGGCATTTTCAAATCGGTGAGAACAAGATCGGGATGTTCCCGCTCAAAAACCTCAATCCCTTTACGGCCATTGTCCGCTTCAAGCACCTTGAAACCGGCATACTCGAGAAAGGCGGCAATGCCACGACGCACGTCCCGATCATCTTCTATGGTCAATATCGTCTGATTTATTTCATTCATTGCTGAGCCTCAGGATGTTTTATTACTTTATGGGCAGTTGAATGGTAAAGCAGGTGCCATTGCCCGGTGATGAGTCAACATCAATCGAGCCCCCGTGATTATTAGTTATGATGGTGTATGAGACCGCCAGACCGAGACCGGTGCCGACGCCCACTTCCTTGGTGGTGAAGAAAGGTTCGAAGACACGTCGCTTTATCTCTTCCGGCATTCCTGGCCCATTATCCGAGATTTTAAGTTCGACCATACCATTGCGGCGGCGCACACTGATACGTATCGACGGTTTCCTGTCGATGCTGCCTTCAGACAATGCCTGGGCGGCATTTTTGATCAGATTGATCAGCACTTGCACGATTTCGGATATGTTGACCGATATCTGCGGCAGATCATCGGCATACTCCCTGAAAATCGTAATGTTCTTGAAATCATAACGCTTCTTGAGATCGTAATCACTCTCCGTCATTTCCAGGGCCTGATCGCAAACTGCCGGCAGAAAAACGGACTGGTGCCCCTCACCGCTTTTCCTGCTGAATTGCAGTGTGTTGGCCATAACCTTGGACGCCCGTTTACCGGCATCCTTCATGCCGTTGATGAAATCAAAAATCTCCTGGCGTTCCAGATATTTGAGCAACAGCCCGAAGTCTATGCCAACCTGTTCAGCAACCTCGATATTCCGCGAATATCTTGGAGAAAAGCGCTGCTCCAACACCTGAAGGTTCTGCACGATAATCCCAAGCGGATTATTGATTTCGTGGGCCATGCCGGCGGCCAGTCCGGCGATCATGGCCATCTTTTCCGTCTGGACTATCATCTCCTGCATCTGCTTGCGCTCGGTGATGTCGTCCACCATGCCGATGCCGAACAATGGCTCGCCCCTGGAGTTTCGAACCAAGGACATCGTCAGGTGCCCCCATATAACCTGGCCGGTCTTTGTGATATAACGTTTTTCCCTCTGGTAACTGTCACGTTTCCCGTCAAACATCTCCCTGTACAGTCCCCATCCCACATCCCGGTCGTCAGGGTGGGTAAACTCCATGTACGACATACTGCTAAATTCTTCTTCGGTGTAACCCAGCATCTTCCGGAATGCCGGGTTACACTCTACGAGACGCGCCTGCTTGTCTGCTACGGAAATGCCGACACCTGCATATTCAAAGATTGCGCGAAAACGTTGCTCGTTTTCCCGCAGTCTCTCTTCAATCCAGCGACGCTCGGTGATGTCCTCGATGATACCGTCGATCCAGCGGACAACTCCCTGTCCTTCATAGTGCGCCTTGGCGCTGATGGTAATCCAGATGGTGCTGCCATCTTTTTTGCGGGCCTCCACTTCCCAATCCTTGATCTGCCCCTCGCGGGAGACCTTTTCGATGATGAGAGACCAGTCAGTGTCGTGGTGGTAGTGGGCCGAGATCGGCTGTCGTTGGAACTCCGACAGCGTGTCATAGCCGAAGATTTCACCCAGTGCGGTGTTGGTGCTCACGACGCGCTCTGACGTTGGTATGCTCCTGAAGACGCCGACGTTCAGGTTTTCAACGAGTTCACGGTATTTCCTCTCACTTTCCCGAAGAGCTTCCTCATTTTTCCTGCGGTCGGTAATATCGTCGAAGACGCCAAGAACGCCATACACATTGCCGGTATCATCAACAAGAGGAACCTTGGTAGTGTCAACCCAGAGCCGGCTACCATCGGCCAGCTGCAACGGTTCCACAATGTGCCGCTTTGGTCTACCGGTCTCCATCACATCCTGGTCGTCCGCCCGGTAAGCCTCTGCCTCTTCCTGCGGCCAAGACAGATCGAAATCGGTCTTTCCGATGACTTGGTCGGAGGCGCTAAACCCCAGAGTTTTAGCGAGCACCTTGTTGCATCCCCGGTAGACGCAGTCCCGATCCTTCCAGAATATCCCCTGCGGGATGGAGTCCAGGATCTGCGTTAGCACTGCTTGGCTCTCTCGCAGGGCCTGTTCCGCTCTTTTGCGTTCGCGGATCTGCCTCTTGAGAAACACGATCCAGATCGTCATGGCAACGGCCAGCACCAACATGACGAGAGACGCCGCCGTTATCACGATCCTTTTCGCCCGCTCCCACGAGAGAAAGACCATTTCCTGCGGACGCCACTTGTCCTGGATCCGCGCTAATGCCCCCGTTTTTTCCAGTCTTGCGATGGCTTGGTTAATCTCTGCCACCAGTTGCGGGTTCCCTTTCCTGATGGCAATGGCTCCCGGCAGCGACGCAAAGGGTGAACCTGTGACCTTTATGCCTCGCAGGTCATGTTTACGGATAATGTATGCTCCTACCCAGCGGTCACCGGCAAATGCGTCCACGCTCCCGGCTGCAAGCCGCTCGACCCCCTCGCGGTAGCTTTCGACCGGAACCACCACAACCTCGGGATGCGCCTCCATGAATACATCTGGCAATCCTCCTTTGGTCACCGCGACCTTCATCCCGGCGAGGTTGCCCACCCCTCTGATACGTAAATCATCGCTGCGGACAAACAGGCTGAACTCGTTCGTCAATATCGGATTGGAGAAATCGTAGAGTTGCTTGCGCTTATCGGAAATGCTCATCTCGATCAGCCCGTCAGCCTCGCCCTTGAGGACCTTCTCCTGGGCGGTATTCCAGTCGGTCAGTTCGATATTGATCTGACGTCCCATCTCCTTGGACAGAGCCCTCACGATATCGACCGTCACCCCCTTGGAAATTCCGTTTTCAATGAAATTGAGCGGAGGATAATCCCGGTTGCCGAGAAGGAGCAGCGGTTTCCCCTGCGGAGCCGCTTCGGCTGTTGAGCAGCACAGCAGCATCGTTGCTGTGAACATAACGACACACGCTATCATGGCACATCCGGCCTGGCGGAAATTCGTTATCGTCATACATTCCTCCCCGTTTCCCAACAACAGCGCCCAAGGGTGCCGCCATTTGTTTCAGGGAATATAGTATGCCTCAAGAACGGTCGTCCAGTATTTCCCGCACCTTGTGTCAGATGCATAGGGGTAATGGGTTTTGTGAGCAGCACCTGTCCATCTCCACGGCTGGGCTGATCTCCGGGCGGCTGGCTATATAGCCGATCCGGGCATCCGGTAGTTCGGTCACATTGTCAATTGCCGACAGATCGACTCCTATCCATTTGGCAGCCTCCGATTGTGTCCGAAATACTTGCGTCTCAAACGGAATATTACCGATCTCTGCATAGGTATTGAGCATTCTGCTCATCCCGTAGTCCACATCGCTCGGTGCAACTATTGCCGTTTTTCCGCCAATCCTGGTTTGAGCATGTTGAAGTACTAATTGCGAAATATGTTTTATGTCGCCGGTCGTCAACTTATCCACTGACCCATTCGTCAGATCCCATAACAAGTTCTTAGTTATGTGGCCAGTGTAGTATCGATGCAGAGCATTTATTAATTCATCAGAGCTCACCATGCCGATGATCTTTCTTATCGTCAATACACCTGAAATGAATGTTTTTATTTCAGCCACTCTATTTCTCTCCTCCATACCGATTCAGGCGAACAACTGCTTTTCCTCACGGGAGAATATCCTGTCCAGATTGAGCAGCACCAGCAAGCGATCTGACCGGTTGATAACACCGGCGATGCATTCCTGCTCCCCTCCATCGCTTGCGGCCGTCGGAGGGGGCTGAATCTCCCCGGCCGAGATGCGGATTACCTCCGAAACGGCATCCACGATGAAGCCCATCAACTCTCCCTCTATATCCATGATAATGATGCGGGTCTGGGCACTGTGTTCCAGTTCCGTCATGCCAAACCTTTTGCGCATGGAGATGACCGGAATGACCTTGCCGCGGAGATTGATGATCCCTTCCAGGTAATGCGGGGCATTGGGCATGTGGGTGATGCCGGCCATGCGAATGATTTCCCGCACCTTGAGAACTTCAACCCCGTATTCCTCATGACTGAGTGTGAAGCTGACCAGTTGGGTCAGCTCCCCATTAGATTCCTTGGACTTTATAGCAACAAGCGCTGTGGACATTTGTTGTCTCCTTAATATGGAATTCCTTCAAGATGGCGCATAAATACGGACCAACCCACCGCCTCGTGCGGAAAAACTACGCCTGCTTGGGTCGTCTCAACTGAATGCAACGATTTATTTCCTGTATTAACATCGGAAGGATAAGCGGCTTCCTGACAAAGCCATCGAATCCAAGACAAGAATATTCTCCAGAATCTTCCTTATCAAAATCCGCCGAAAAAGCGATGATCGGCGTGTAATCGCCTCTGTCCTTTTCATGGTTGCGGATAATCCAGGTAGCCTCAATGCCATCGATAATGGGCATGTGAATATCCATAAGGATCAGGTCGAAGCTGGCTTTTTCCCATTTATTCACAGCTTCCTTGCCGTTTTCCGCAACCTCCAGAGAGTATCCCATATCTTTCAGCATATTAGCGACAAGCGTCCGGTTTAATTCTTGATCATCCACTAACAGGATGTGAAGCGGCGCATCATTCTCTGAAGCTGAAAAAGGATAATGGCATTGGGTGTTATCCTCATTTATTGCATCGAAACTACTGGACATACTTTTCTCCGTGGTAGCTCGCCTGTTGTGGTGTGACAGGCGAGGGACCCCATGTGTAAGTGGTTCGGGACTATGAAAGTTTGAACTGCCTGACCAGATTTTGCAGTCCCTGGGCCTGATCAGCCAGTTGGGCCGCCGCACTGGCCGTCTCCTCGGCGCCTCTCGCCGTCTGGTGCACCACCTCGGTGATCTGCTGGATGTTGCTGGTCACTTCACCGGTTGTTGCCGTCTGCTCTTCCGCCGCCGTGGCAATCTGGTTGACCTGCATGGTGACCTCGTTAATGCGGTCGAGGATCTCTTCCAGGGCCTGGCCCGACTTCTGTGAAGACGTTGCCCCCTTCTCTACTTCGTGGACCCCTTCTGCCATGGCCTTGACCGCCTCACGGGTTTCGTTCTGGATGGCCTTGATCATCTCACCGATCTCACGGGTTGCTTTTGTGGTCCGCTCGGCCAGGGCGCGCACCTCATCGGCCACAACGGCGAAGCCGCGCCCCTGCTCGCCGGCACGAGCGGCCTCGATGGCGGCATTGAGGGCCAGCAGGTTGGTCTGATCGGCAATGTCTTCGATAGTGCCGACAATGTCGCCGATCTGTTCAGAGCGAGAACCGAGGACTTCGATGGTCTTGGAAGTCTGGCGCACCCGCTCGGCAATGATGTTCATACCCTTGATGGTCTCCTGCACTACCGTGGCCCCAGATGTAGCCGCGCTGGTGGATTGCGTAGAAGCATTCGCGGCCATGGAGCAATTGCGGGCAATGTCGCTGCTGGTGGCTGCCATCTCCTCGCTGGCTGTTGCCACGGTATTGGCCTGGGCAGCCACCTCTTCGGCGCCGGTGGCGATTTGCTCGGAGGTGGCCTGAAGCTGCTGTGAAGCAGAGGCGATACCGGCCGAAATGTCCACGGTGTGGGAGACCATCTCGCGCAGCTTGTGAACCATGTTTTTCATGGCCTCCATCAGTTGGCCGGTTTCGTCTCTGGACGTCACCTGTACATCAACAGTCAGGTCACCGGCAGCCATGGCATTGGCCACTGCAACACCGGCAGCCAGGGGACGCTTGATGCCGCGGGCGATGAAGAAACCGAGGAGGATGGACAAAAGAAAGCCGATGACAGTGATGATTACTGACAGGCTTTGGACCGTCTTGATCAATGATTTTCCTTTATTAAGTTCATCGGTTGCATATTTGGCGTTGAGGTCCAATATCTTTACCAATAATGCCTCAGCTTCATTGAAGGATTTTGCAGGCGCTCCGAACGATAGTGCCTTGGCCTCATCGCGTTTACCTTCCCTGATCAACGCCATGACCTGTTGATGCTCTTTCTTCCACGTGTCCCAGGCCGGCACAAACTGCTTCCAGACGGCTTCCTCCTCCTTGGTCTGAGGCAGCGGCTCGTAGATGCTTAATCCCTTGGCGGCATTCTCCCAACTGGCGGCAAGCCGCTTCTCAAGACGCTGCCGGGCCTCTTCCGGCAAGTCAAGCAACAAGGAACGTTCCGAACGCAGCACTGCGGTTTGGGCTTCATTGATATAACCCAAACCTAAAATACTGGGGGTGCGGTTACCCGCAATTTCATTTAAGCTGTCGCCCAGCCTGCTTGCGCCGACAAAGCCGGTGACGCCGACCGCCAGCGTGATGACACTTGCCAAGAAAAATGCTGCTACCAATTTTCCTTGCACACCAAGATTTTTGAACATGATGATTTTTCTCCTTTTACTGTTATTTATTCTGACGACAATTACGCTCTCGGGATTATCAGGCTACCTTGAACCAGCTGACCCGACTTCTCAGCTCCTCGGCCATTCTGGCCATTTCAGACGATGACGTGGCTATCTGCTGGGTGCCTACGGAACTCTGCTGGATTACAAAGGTCATTTCCTGGATATTGTTGCTTATCTCGATACTTGTGGCGCTTTGCTCTTCAGCGGCAGTGGCGATCTGGCTGACTTGCACGGTTACGTTTCCAACCCTGTCAAGGATTGTTTTGAGCGCCTGGCCAGATTTGAAAGCCTCTTCACTCCCTTTGACTACCTCTTGTACCCCCTGTTCCATTTCGGTTACTGCGTTCCTGGTCTCCTTCTGGATCGATTTAATCATCTCACCGATCTCCTTTGTCGCCCTGGTGGTTCGCTCGGCCAGGGCGCGGACCTCATCGGCAACGACCGCAAAACCACGACCCTGCTCTCCGGCACGGGCCGCCTCTATGGCTGCATTCAAGGCCAGCAGGTTGGTCTGATCAGCTATGTCTTCGATAGTTCCAACGATTTCACCGATTTGGTCGGAACGACGGCCCAGTTCATCAACGGTTTTTGAGCTGCTCTTAACCCGTTCGGCGATCTTGTCCATAACCTGCATGGTCATTTCAACCACCCGGGTACCATCCATGGCTGACTCATTGGCCTGGTTCGATCCCTCTGCCGCCATTCCGCTGTTGCTGGCGATATCACTTGCGGTAGCCGCCATCTCTTCCGTTGCGGTGGCAACAGTAGCGGCTTGTGAGGTAAGCTGATCGGTGGCAGTGGCCATGCTCTCGGCTGTGCTGGAAAATTCAGCGGAAGCGCTTGCGACATGAACCGTGCTCTGAATTACGCTTGTTATTATATCGCGGAGTTTCGCCGTAAACTGGTTGAACTGCTTGCTCATGACGCCCAGTTCATCACGCGAATCGTAGGTGATCTTGTGTGTCAGATCCCCTGAGGATATTGCATTGATGGCGGCAATGGTTTCTTGTATCGGTTTTGTGATGCTCCGGGCTATTAAGTATGTAAACACGGACACCAGGAAGAAACCGGCAACGATCAGGATGCTGATATTTGTTATGACTTGTTTTTTTACGCTGACGATTATGGACTTGTTATCTTCCATTTTCTTTGTAGCGTAGCCGGTAATAGTTTCCACTTCCTTTTCAAATTTGTGAATTGGTTCCTTGTAAGGTTTCATGGCGTTGTTGGCATCGGCGGTAGTGGCCAGTTCGCCCGATAAGACCCTGGAGCTGACCGTGGCAAAGCCGTTGAAGTAATCTTGCATACATGTCTTGATCGGCCCAAAATCCAGCTTCTCTCCATTCTCCCTGGACAAGTTCTCTAATCTTGCTGTGATTTCTAATATTTTCTTTCGAGACCCTTCCCACTTGGCGCTGTATTCCTTCATGTCCTCTGAATTGCCTATGTTGATGAACATATCCTTCTCGAAGCGGCGCAGTTGCAGTGCGTTTTCAGCGAGATTGCCACCCTGTTCCAGGATCTCTGAGTCAACGACGGTCATGCGTTCCCCGAGATTTCCCAGTATCAGGGTCTGCTGCATACCTAACAGGCCGATAATCAGAATGAACAGAAGCGCGATACCAAAACCGGTTGCCAATTTGCCAACAATCGACATATTTCGTACGAATCCCATGGCCCACCTCTTTAAATTGTTTCGAGTGTAATGTGTGCAGATTTACCCGTATAAAAAGCAGGTACCATGCCACATAAAATTGCCTCGATATTTCAGATGGTTAAACTGGATTCGCGATGTTCTACGGGTGAGAAATATTTCGCAGAGACCAGGGAGAGATGAATATAACTATACGTAATTTCTGGGTGTTGTTATTCGGTGGGAAAATTGGAGCTGAGGGAAATTTTTCGCAGGGGTCAGAACGGGGGGGGCGTATTCAGACAAAATTGTTTTTTCGTTTTTGAATTTTTTTGTTCAGGGCGGAGCGATTGATCCCGAGATAACCGGCTGCAACCCCCTGGTTGCCATTGGCGCGTTTGAGGGCATCGGCAATCAGCGCATCCTCGGCTTCCTTGAGCGTCGGGATACGTTCGCCTCCTGCATCCCGAATGACAACCGCCGCCCCGTTTTCCGCGACAACAGGTGGCCGGCAATCCCGCTCCCTGCAGATGGCCTTGAGAAAGCTGTTCATGGAGAGGACGCCTTGCGTATGCTGAGCGACCGCATCGAATACCATTGCCTTCAACTCACGTATGTTGCCGGGAAAGTGGTACGACTCAAGGTAAGACGCAAGTTCCGGCGGCGGTGTCGGACTTTTTTTTGCCATTTCTGCAGCTGCATCATCCAGAAACCGGTCAAGCAACAACGGGATGTCGCCGCGACGGTTCTTGAGGGAGGGGACAACTACCTGGTGCGTCGCCAGGCGGTAAAAGAGATCCTTCCTGAAATTGCCCGCTTCCATCATGGCGCGCAGGTCGCAATGAGTGGCGACGACAATACGGGCATCAGTCTTTCTAGGCATATCGGAGCCCAAAGGATAATATTCCCCTTCCTGGAGCAGACGGAGCAACTTGATCTGAGACGATTCGTTCAGGTCACCGATCTCGTCGAGAAAGAGCGTGCCTCCGCGAGCCTGTGCCAGGAGCCCTTCCCTGATCCTGTCGGCGCCGGTGAATGCCCCTCTGAGGTGGCCGAAAAGTGTGTCGGAAAACATCTGGTCATCCAGACCAGCCACGTTGATGGCAATAAAGGGGCCTTTCCGGGAGCTTATGGTGTGGATTGCCTGGGCGAGGAGTTCCTTGCCGACCCCCGTCTCTCCATTGATCAGAACGGGCTGGCCGGTGACGGCAACTACCTCAAGATAATGGAAGACGGCCAGCATGGAAGGCGCTTGAGTCGTTATCGGCGAGAAGGCAGGATGCACCTTCACGTGTCCGCCCAGCAGCTTGCGTTTGAGAGAATCAACTTCGTGACGAAGAGAATTTTCTGCCAACGCCCGGTCTACAATCAGTTCCAATTCTTCCATTTCGTGAATCGGCTTGACCACATAATCCTTAGCGCCGAGCCGCATTGCCTGAATCGCGTCGCTTATCACTCCAGTACCTGAAATTACAATGATCGGCGTATCCGGACTCTGTTGCGTTATTTCCTTTATGACGGCAAAACCGTCAAGAATAGGCATCCGAAGGTCGGTGAATACAATATCCGGCTTTCCCCGTTCAAAAACTTCGAGGCCTTCCTTCCCATTCGATGCTTCAAGGATGAAATACCCCAAATATCTGAAATAGGCGGCAATACCCTTGCGAAGGTTCAGATCGTCTTCAATTATGAGTAGGGAAATATTCGTCATAACTGTGCCTTCATAGGATTAAATTGAGGATAGCTTTTCATCCCAACCAACTCCTTCATGGCAAAATTTCGACCACCTCAGACTTTTATCATCGAACAATGAATTAATGCAAAAAAAAACCCGGTATGTGCCCCACGGGTTTTCTTACGAGTAATGCCCAGAGTGTCCACTTTCTCTGCGTTGGAGAGCCATACTGGATCCGAACATTTCCTTCCCCTTCCAATAATAAAATCCAAACCCATTGACAAAAAAAATTGTCAATTAGAATGACAACATATTTTGTCATATATTCAATGCATATCTTGATGAATATAAACGACTATCTCATTTAATATGCTTCAGAGTGACAACATTTTATTGGCCAGTGACAACTTATTTTGTCATTTCACACAAAACGTCATGATTGGGAAAAAGACTAAAAGACTATTTTTATCCTCTTGACAGGTGCCGGATTGGCTGGTATTACTTATTCCATTCGATGTGACTATCTACAAAAAGGAGAGGATCCCATGTCAATTGCCACCCTCGTCACCCAGCAAGCCCCCGATTTCACCGCCGATGCGGTCATGCCCGACAATACCTTCGGCCAGATCACCATTTCCGGTTTCAAGGGCAAAAACGTCGTCCTGTTCTTCTACCCCCTGGACTTCACCTTTGTCTGCCCATCCGAGATCCTCGCCTTCAACAAGAAACTGGATGAATTCAAGAAGCGCAACACCGAGGTGGTCGGGGTCTCGGTAGATTCCAAATTCACCCACCTGGCCTGGAAGAACACACCTGTCGAGGATGGCGGCATCGGCAACATCCAGTACCCGTTGGTGTCCGACCTGAACAAGAACATCGCCAGGGAATACGGCATCCTTTACAACGAATCCGTTGCCCTGCGCGGCCTCTTCCTGATCGATACCAAAGGGGTCATCCGCCACGCGGTCATCAACGACCTGCCATTGGGCCGCAATGTGTCCGAAGCCCTGCGCATGGTGGATGCTCTCCAGTTCGTCGAAACCCACGGCGACCAGGTCTGCCCGGCCAACTGGCAGGAAGGCGACGAAGCCATGAAGCCGACAGAGGAAGGCGTTGCCAGTTACCTTGCCAAACACGGCAAATAGCGATGGGAGTGTGCCGTGTATCAAAGAGACGCCATTATCCCCCTTGGCCATCAGGGGAATAATTCGTGAAAAGGCGCGGCACTTAGTGCTGCGCCTTTTTTGTCGTTCAGCCGCCAGATCGCAGGGGTGCACTGCATGCGCCCTGATTGGGCGAACAGCAGTTCGCCCCTACGATTCAGATATTTAACCACCGAAACAGAGAGAGTCGCCGCCATGCGGATGAGCGATATGGGTCATAACCCATTGCTGTTTGGGCATGACGACCGGACCGGCATCGTTGCCGTCGAGCCGGCGGGCACGTTTGTACGCCTCTTTTTCAGGACGGGCCATGGCGTGAAATTTCACGACGAACCCTTTCGCCCGTTCATCCTGCTCAGCGACCCGGCCCTTGTGAGCGGCTGTAGGGCACCCTGCTCGGTGCGCCAGTTGGAGGGCGACGACTTCTACCGGTTCCAACTCCTGTTCGATTCGTGGGGCGACTGCCTTACGGCGCGGCAGTTCCTAGCCGCAAAGACCGGCATACCGGCCGGCTCTGCCGATGCCCCCTATCTGTTCATTGCCGATCTTTCGCACCAGTACCTGCTGACTACCGGCGCGACGCTGTTCAAGGGGTTGGAATTCGACGACCTGCGCTGCCTGGCGCTGGACATAGAAACGTACTGCGCGGAGGGGTTCGAGTTCTCAAACCCCAGGCGCCGGGAAGACCGGATCGTCTCCATTGCCCTCAAGGATTCCCACGGCCAGGAAACCGTGTTGCGCGGCGACCGGCTCGACGAACCGGCCATGCTCCGGGCGCTCAACGAAGCGATCCACGGCTGTGACCCGGATGTCATCATCGGCCACAACATCTTCCGGTTCGACCTGGACTACATCGCCACGCGCGCCGACCTGCACGGCATCCGCCTCGATTGGGGCCGAAACGGCTCAGTTCCCCACATCACGGCAAATTCGCGCTGGACCCTGGCGGAGAAGGTCATCGATTATCCCCGCTGGGACGTATACGGCCGCCATATCATCGATACCTATTTCCTGGTGCAGCTCTACGACATCTCGCTGCGCAGCCTGGAAAGTCACGGCCTGAAACAGGTCGCCCGGCATTTCGGCATCGCGGCGGACGAGCGGGTCTACCTGGAGGGAAGCGGGATTGCCGCCACCTTTGACCATGATCCGGAGATGCTCTACCGCTACAACCTGGACGATGTGCGCGAAACCCTCGCCCTGTTCCGCCTGCTGGGCTACCCCTGGTTCCTTCAGACCCGCATCTTCCCGTATTCCTTCCAGAACTGCCCCCTGCGGGGCAATGCAACCCGCATCAATGCGCTTTTTTTGCGGGAATACCTGCACCGGGGACATGCGATACCACGGCGCACCGGCGAGGCGCCCGCCTTCGAGGGAGGCTACACTGAGAGTGCGGTGCAAGGGGTTTGGGGGCCGATTGTCCATTGCGACGTGGCCTCGCTCTACCCCTCGCTGATGCTGGCCTACCGGCTCGGCCCGGCCAAGGATAGCCTGGGCCTCTTTTTGCCGATGCTGGCGGAACTGCGCCGCTTCCGGCTGGAGGCAAAGCGGGCCGCCCGGGAGAGCGCCGCCGAAAGCGAGCGCCACTACTTCGACGCCCTGCAGCAGGTCTTCAAGGTGCTGATCAATTCTTTTTTCGGCTACCTGGGAACTCCGCTGCACAACTTTTCCGATCCCGAAACCGCTGCCGAGGTGACCCGCCTGGGGCGGCTGACCATCAGAACCATGATCGATCTTCTGAAGGCGGAAGGGGCCGTGCCGGTGGAGGTGGACACGGACGGGATCTACTTCATGCCGCCGGATGCATGCGTTACCGAGGCAGACGAGTCGGCTCTGGTGGAACGGGTGTCCCACGGTTTTCCCGAAGGGATCGAGGTGGAGATGGACGGCAGGTACCGGTCCATGTTTGCCTACAAGGCAAAAAACTATGCCCTCCTGGGGTATGACGGCCGGATCACCATCAGGGGGAGCGGACTCCGTTCGCGCGGATTGGAGCGGTACCTCCGGGAGTTCATGCGGGATTGCATCACGTTGTTTTTGACCGGCTCGCCGGCGGATATAGAACGGCTGTTTCAGGAGTACCTGGCCCGCCTCCGGGCCAGGGAGCTGGACGTGGCCTGGGTGGCCCGCACGGAGACGCTCAATGAGTCGCCGGCGGTGTACCGGGAGAAGGTCAACCGGGGGAGGCGCAACCCCGCGGCCGCCTTCGAGATCGCCCTGGCGTCGCAACGTGTCTATCGAGCCGGCGATCAGGTCAGCTACTATGTCTGCGGATCGGGACGGGGTGCAACGGCGTATGAGCATTGCCGCCCTGTGAGCGCCTTCGACCCTGCCCGCCCTGATATAAATATCCCCTATTACATCGAGAAGCTACGCCATCTCAAGCGTCGTTTCGAGCCGTATCTTCCCAAGGAGCCAACGCTTTTCGACCTGTGAAGCTTGCATGCAGCCGCCGTTTGTGGTAAGAGGCTACTAAAGACAGTAATCGCCGAAAAAGGAGATGCCATGAAGATCAACCTTCTGCTCCCCGTTGTACTGCTGGCCGTCATGCTGACGGTTCCGGTTCCGGTCCTTGCCGATCAGCAGCCAGAGATGATCGCTGAAAAGATGGCCGTCAAGTTTACACGCGGCCTGGCCAATACCGCTACCTGTATCGTCGAGCTTCCCAAACAGTCGATGCTGACTGTCCGCGATATGGGTGGCGTCGGTTATGTCGTCGGCCCGGCCAAGGGGGTCATCATGACGTTATACCGGGGGATTATCGGCATGACGGAGGCGCTTTTCTTTCTTGTGCCCCAGCCCGGTTACTACGACTCCATGATAGAGCCATCCTATGTATGGGAAGGGTGGGAGCCCAAGCGGGACACGTCGGCGATCTCCTCCCAAAATAGCCCGGCGACTTCCCAGCAGGAGGCACATTAGCATGTTGCGTATCCGCCCCCTGATGGCAGCGGTCCTCCTGCTGGCGGTATGCCTCTGCGCGCAACCGTCCCACGGCTCGAATGAGTTCAAGACGGTAGAGACCTCGACACCCCAGGAGGTGACCGGGGCGATGTCTCTTAAATTGCTTCGCGGGGTATCCAATGTCACGTTGGGGTGGTGTGAGTTTCCGAAGCAGGTTTACAAGACATTTAAAGAGGATGGGGTTGCGATGGGGCTTTCCGTCGGACCTCTCAAGGGGGTTGGCATGACGCTGGTCAGAACGTTGAGCGGCGTGGGAGAGGTTTTCATGTTCCCTTTTCCCTTTCCCGGTTTTTATGATCCCTATTTCGAGCCGGACTTTGTCTGGCAGATGGAACGGAAATAGCAGGTTGTTGAAAACCTGGTGCGGGGCCGGTCTGGGGCGTAGCCGCTCGCTCGAAATCGGGAGCGCACCGAAGGGTACGCCCCGTCTCCTCCCTCTCTCGCGTCTTGCATTCCAGACCCCTCATGACGATCTTCCTCAACCTGAGCGGCTGTCATTGCGCCAATCTCTGATGCAGGTAACGCTCAAACTCGATCTTGAACTCATCCCGCTTCAGCGCCATGTCCACCGTGGCCTTGAGGAAGCCCAGCTTATCTCCGCAGTCGTGGCGCAACCCCTCGAAGAGGCAGCCGAAAACCGCTTCTTCCTTTGAGAGCTTGAGGATGGCGTCGGTAAGCTGAATCTCGCCCCCCTGGCCCGGCTCCTGCTGCTCCAGAATCTCAAATATGCGCGGCGTCAGGACATAGCGCCCGATAATGGCCATGTCCGAAGGCGCCTCCTCCCGTTTGGGTTTTTCCACCATGTCCTCCACCTGAAATACCCATTCCGACAACTGTTTCGCCTTGACACAGCCGTAGGCGGAGATGTTTTCCATGGGGACCTTCTCAAGCGCCAGCACCGAACCATCCCGCTCTTCGTAGACATCCAGCAGTTGCCGCAAGCAGGGGCGCGTGCTGTCGATAATGTCGTCGCCAAGGAGAACGGCAAACGGCTCGTTGCCCACGAAATCCTTGGCGCAGAGGATGGCGTGTCCCAAGCCGAGCGCCTTTTTCTGGCGGACATAAAAGATGTCGAGCAAATCGGCGATTTCACGGACGGCCTTCAGGGTCTGCTGTTTCCCCTTTTCCTCCAGGTGGGACTCCAGTTCGATGGAGATATCAAAATGATCCTCAATGGCCCGTTTGCCCCTGCCGGTAACGAACAGGATCTGTTCGATACCCGAAGCGACCGCTTCTTCGACCACGTATTGCACCAGCGGTTTATCAATCAGTGGGAGCATTTCCTTGGGCGAGGACTTGGTGGCGGGCAGAAACCTGGTGCCGAGGCCGGCAACCGGAAATACCGCTTTTTTGACTTTCATGTGGATTCCTCTCGCAATTCCATTTTCGGCCGATCGATAAGACATGGCATAATACGTTTCAACGTGCGGACTTGTAAAGAAACATTCAGGTGACGCAATGAAACCTCCGGGGATTACCGGCAAAAAAAATCCCCCAAAAGGGGGATTTGCAGGGTATCCTCATGAGGGTCATTGCCCTCCGCAACAGCCGCCTCCTGCGCAAGCCGCAGGTTTGGGGGAATCCGTCTTCGGACAGTATCCCTGGGCGAACCACCCGTCCCCTTTAAGGCTGAAGGCGGCAGCCGATATCATCTTTTGCACGGCTCCGCCACACTTGGGGCATGCGCTCGCCGCCGGATCGGAGAATTTCTGGCGAAGTTCGAACTGATGATTGCAATCCTGACATTGATACTCATAAACCGGCATTTTTACCTTCCACCTTTCTGTGCAGTTCTTCACTACCTGTCTGTTTCTTACTTAACTATAAGAATTATGCCCCCAATTTGTCAATATATGAGTATCGCAATCTGCAAAACGGATGTTGTTCACTTACTCCCCGACCCGGCTGTGAACCGGATAGACCCGACATCGGCATTCGGGACACCACTACACTTTGCAATTATTAGATAAATATAATTATACAGATGTTGAACAGGTTGAGATCAATGATACAATTCAGGAAATTACTTTATGAACCATTGGAACACCCCGATAAAACATAATCCTTCGTGAGAAGGGGGTCGAGGAATACTGCGGATCTTCAGCGCTTGGGTGCTAAGATGTCCGAGCTGCCGAAGGATGTGCTTTCTTCGCTCA
>JBEKFJ010000014.1:0-23719 GCA_050013355.1 Oryzomonas sp. | reverse complement strand
CATAGTGCCGACATATACCAATTTCAAATCAATGGTGAAATCAAGGCGGCGAGGATTGAGGCGACAAAGGCGTACCGGTAGTGCGTTGAGGAGCCGAAGACGAGCCAACAAAGAAGAGCGCCTTGATTTGGAATTAGAATTGCTGTATCCAATACCCGCGAGGTGACTACACATGAATCCACGCTTCTCTTCCCTGCTGTTTCCTGGACTCCTTATGGTTTTGTCATGCCTGGCCAGCTGTGCCGCGGTCGATCAGAAGATCGCCCTGAACTACGCGCCGGTGGACCGCCCCTTTGGCAGACACGACGGAGAGATCGTCATATCACGGGTCGAACCCCTTTCGTCCGTCCAAAACAACAAGGGTGAGTGGATCATCGGCTCTCTCAACAATGTCCACGGCGTACACCAGGCCGATCTTCTCTCCGACTGCAGCCTGGGCGAATGGATAACCGACGCCATGGTACTCGAACTGAAGCACGCGGGCTATACCATAACCTCTGCCCCATCCCTTCCTGCCGCTGTTTCGAGGGGCATCCTCATTACCGATATCAACGTGTTCCTGAACGTCAACAAGGGTCTGATCAGCGACCAGATCAAACATGAGCTCACATTCAATACCGAGATATACCTGAACGGCGCCAAGGTGAAAACCTTCACGGTTGCCTCCCGCGACAACAGCACCTTGCTCATCGCTTCACGGGAGACCAAGGAGAAGATCATGCTCCAGTCCCTTCAGGACGCCATGCAGCAGATAATCCCCGACATCATCGCCCTGATCGGGAAAAAGTGACCGCCATCTCCACGACCCTCCCCGCACGGATCGCTCGCGACATCCGCGAACAAAGGCTTTTTGCGCACGGCGACACCATAATCGTGGCCCTTTCCGGCGGGGCCGATTCCACTGCGCTGCTCGATTTGCTCTCCCGCCTGCCCGGACTTTCGCCGCGGTTCGTGGCGGCCCACCTGAACCATTGCCTGCGCGGCCCGGAATCGGACAGGGACGAGGAGTTCGTCCGGTCCCTTGCCGAGCACTACCGCATTCCCCTGGAATGCCGCCGTGTCGATGTGAAAGAATATTCCCAAAGAGAGCGGCTCAATCTGGAAGATGCCGGCCGGCGGGCGCGCATTGGCTTTCTCACTGAGCTCCGCCATTCATGGCAAGCAACGGCTGTCGCACTGGCGCACCACGCCGACGACCAGGCCGAGACCGTTTTGATGCGTCTCCTGCGGGGCGCAGGCCCGGGAGGACTGGCCGGCATGCCCTACCGGAACGGACGGGGATTCATCCGCCCCCTGCTGGGGGTCACCAGGGCCGAATTGACGGCCTACCTGGTGGAGCGGGGGCTGGCATGGCGCGAAGACGCCAGCAATCAGGACACCACCTTTCTGCGCAACCGAATCCGCCATGAGTTGCTGCCCCTGCTGGAGCAGTACAACCCCGCCATTCGGGAGCGTTTGGCCGCAACCGCCGCCGTGCTGTCGGATGAACACAATCTCCTGGATCAACTTACGCAGGAGGCCCTTGACCGGGCCTGCATCGATGACGGTACTGTATTTGCCTGTGCCATCTCACACCTTACGGAGCAGCCGCCTGCACTGCGCCGAAGGTTTCTTCGCCTTCTGCTGGAACGCCTGGCCGGCAACCTGGACCACTTTTCAAGCCGGCACATCACGGCCATGGAACGCCTGCTCAATTCACCCCGTCCCAACGCGGCCCTGAACCTGCCCCAGGGCATTACCGTCCTCCGCGAGTACGGCTCCCTCGTGCTGCGGCGCACGCCCGCACCGTTGCCGGCCATGGGTGAACAGGTGATCGCCGGCACCGGGCATTACCCGCTCCCCGGAGGCGCATCCCTGACCCTGACATCTGTCCCTGTATCGGCCGATGTTGAACCGCTTGCGGCCGATACCGCCCTCTTCGACCCGGACCGCGCCCCTTTTCCCTGGCATGTACGCATGTTCCAAAACGGCGACCGCATGGTGCCCTTTGGCATGACCGGCAGCAAAAAAATCAAGGAGCTTTTCATCGACGCCAAGGTTCCCCGTTCCCAACGCCGGAGCATTCCCCTGCTCTTCTGCGGCGATACGCTGCTCTGGGTCTGCGGCCTGCGCGCCTCACAGCTTGCCCGCCTTGACAACACATCTGACCGCGCCATCAAGGCGGTCTTCTCGGAGACACGACGGCATTGCCTTCCACAGCATGTGCCGGTAATCATTGAGAGCCCCTAAAAACCATGCCTTCAATCGATTGAACTTGTCAATAAGCACTCGTTATGGTAATTAATTTCAATTTACACGAAAACATTTCACATATTCAGTTACGGGGGTAAGCGTGAACCAATTCTATAAAAATCTCGCACTCTGGCTCGTCATCAGCCTGATGATGATCCTGCTCTTCAACATGTTCAACAAGCCGCGCCCCACATCGGAAAAGGTAAATTTCAGCGATTTTATAGCCCAGGTGGACGCCGGCAAGATCACATCGGTCACCATCCAGGGCAACGACATCACCGGTAAATTCGAGGGCAAGGACGGCAAGGAGTTCCACACCTACAAACCTTACTCCGATGCCGACCTGACAAAAAAACTCCTGGAGAAAAAGGTCACCATCATCGCCAAACCGGAAGAAGAGAAATTCTCCTGGTTCTCGATCTTCATCTCATGGTTCCCGCTGCTGCTCTTGGTGGGCATCTGGATCTTTTTCATGCGACAGATGCAGGTCGGCGGCGGTAAGGCCATGTCGTTCGGCAAGAGCCGCGCAAAACTTCTGACAGAGGCCCAAGGCAAGATCACCTTCGAGGATGTGGCCGGCATTGAGGAAGCCAAGGAAGAGTTGAACGAGATCATCGCTTTCCTGAAGGACCCGAAGAAGTTCACCAAACTGGGCGGCAGAATCCCCAAAGGGGTACTGCTGATGGGACCTCCGGGCACCGGCAAGACCCTTCTGGCCAGGGCCATTGCCGGCGAGGCCGGTGTGCCCTTCTTCTCCATCTCCGGCTCCGATTTTGTGGAGATGTTCGTCGGCGTCGGCGCCAGCCGGGTGCGCGACCTGTTTCTGCAAGGCAAGAAGAGCGCCCCGTGCATCATCTTCATCGATGAGATCGACGCCGTTGGACGTCACCGCGGGGCCGGGCTGGGAGGCGGACACGACGAGCGCGAGCAGACCCTCAACCAACTGCTGGTGGAGATGGACGGCTTCGAATCCAACGAGGGGGTTATCCTGATCGCCGCCACCAACCGGCCCGATGTGCTCGATCCGGCCCTGCTGCGTCCCGGCCGTTTCGACCGCCAGGTGGTGGTGCCGCGCCCCGACGTCAAGGGACGGGAGATGATCCTCAAGGTGCATGCCAGGAAGGTGCCGCTCTCGCCCGATGTGGACCTGGCGGTGATCGCCCGCGGCACCCCCGGTTTCTCCGGCGCCGATCTGGCCAATGTGGTCAACGAGGCGGCGCTCCTGGCGGCGCGGGTGGACAAGACCGTCGTGGAATCCATCGATTTCGACAACGCCAAGGACAAGGTCCTGATGGGCGTTGAGCGGCGCAGCATGGTCATTTCCGACGAAGAGAAGAAGAGCACCGCCTACCACGAAGCCGGCCACACCCTGGTCGCCAAGCTGGTCCCTGGCACCGACCCGGTCCACAAGGTCTCCATCATCCCACGCGGCCGAGCACTGGGCGTGACCATGCAACTCCCCATCGAGGACAAGCACAGCTACTCCCGAGAAGCGCTCCTGGCCCGCATTGCCGTCTTGATGGGCGGCCGCGCGGCCGAGGACATCATCTTCAACACCTTTACCACCGGCGCCGGCAACGACATCGAACAGGCCACCGAGATGGCCCGCAAGATGGTCTGCGAATGGGGCATGAGCGACAAGATGGGGCCGCTTTCCTTCGGCAAGAAGGACGAACAGATCTTCCTGGGCCGGGAGATGTCCACACACAAGAATTACAGCGAAGCCACCGCCGTGGAGATCGACACCGAGATCAAGCGCATCGTCGATGGGGGCTATGACCGCGCCCTGACCCTTCTCAAGGAGAATATTCAGAACCTGCACAACCTCTCCGAATGCCTGATCGAGAAAGAGAACCTGACCGGGGCGGAGGTGGACGAGATCATTGCCGCCGGCGCCCCGATCTATGGCCACGATGGGAAACAGACTGCCGGGGAAGAGGCAGCAGCACAGGCAGCACAGCAGCATACCGATATCAAGGCCTGATATGAGCGCCTTCCCGGCCAGGCTGCTTGTCGTTGCCTCTCGGGGGGAAGCCGAACGGGAACTGGCAAGGATCGGCGTTGACCCGCTCGGCATCAGCATGATGTCCCCCAAGATGCTGACCCGCTGCGTACACCTGAGCAAGCTCCTCTGCCGCCAGGCCAACATCCTCAAACAGGAGATGATGGGCCTGGGGGGCGATGCGGCGGTTGCCCGCGGCACGGTGGCTTGCAGTATCGACACTACCGACGTCATCCTGATGGGCACGGAAAAACAGCTTCGGCGGTTGTGCAATAAACTCGTCCACCAGCCGTTTGGTCTTGCCGATCTGGCGGGTGAGTTGACTGCCCTCCTGACAAACGCTTCTCCGCCTCCTCAAACATGGAAGACGGCGTGCCGCGAATTGGCGCTTGATCGCCCGCTCATCATGGGCATCCTCAACGTAACCCCTGACTCCTTTTCGGACGGCGGCAGGTTTCTCGATCCGCACAGAGCAGCGGAACGCGCCCTGGAGATGGAAGCCGAGGGGGCCGACATCATCGACATCGGCGGTGAAAGCACCCGGCCGGGGGCTCCCCAGGTCCCTGCTGCTGAAGAACTGCGCCGGATCTCGCCGGTCATTGAGCAGCTTGCGGGGAGGCTCTCTTGCCCTATTTCGGTGGACACCTGGAAGGGTGAAGTGGCCCGGGGGGCGCTTGCAGCCGGGGCCGAGATCATCAACGACATCAGCGGATTAGGTTTTGATCCCGCTATGGCCCCGTTGGCGACAGCGAGCGGCGCCGGTGTAGTCCTGATGCATACCCGCGGCACGCCCGACATGATGCAGTCCCATGCCGGCTACGAAGATCTACTTGGCGAGGTCATTGCAGAGCTTCGCTGTTCGTTGGACCGTGCCGTTTCGGCAGGGGTGAAACGGGAGCGGATCGTCATCGACCCCGGTATCGGTTTCGCCAAAAACGCCGCCGGTAACCTGGAGATCCTGCGGAGGCTGCGCGAGTTCACCTGTCTCGGCCTGCCGCTGCTCGTGGGGACGTCCCGCAAGTCATTCATCGGAAAAACACTGGGGCGGGAAACCGGAGAACGCGTGGCAGGCACTGCCGCAACCGTTGCACTGGCCGTGGCCAACGGCGCTTCCATCCTGCGGGTGCACGATGTCCGCGCAATGCGCGATGCGGCCGACATGGCCCATGCGATAGTCACCAGTTGAATGCCCCTGTCTGTCCCGGATAGCAACCCAGTGCACCATGCGGTTGGTCATGGGACACTGTCCGCTCCCAGAGGGAAAGAATGCCCGGATTGCTCGACAACAGCACCCTGCTCGACCTCTTCGACATCCTTATCGTGGCGGTCCTTGTTTACCATTTTTCCCTTATCCTGAAAAAGGACGCCGCCGTCAGGCTGCTGATCTTTCTGTTGCTGTTTTTCGCCTGCTTCTACTTTGCGCAGCTTTCAGGGTTTTCCTCCACAACCTGGCTGCTGCGCACCATATTTTCATCGGCCCTGATCATTCTAGCCATCGTCTTCCAGGGGGATATCCGCCGGGCCATCCTTTCCGTGGGGCGCCGCTCCTCGACAGTCCACACTCAGGACGAAGCGACCGAGACCATCGAGGAGTTAGTCAAGGCGGTCATCGAGATGTCGAAGAAGAGGATCGGGGCTCTGATCGTCATTGTTCGTCGGCTTCCCATCGACCATCTGGTTGAGGTCGGCACCGAGATCGACGCCAAGGTGACCAGCGAACTGCTCAATTCCATCTTTCTCCCCTACTCCCCTATCCATGACGGAGCAGTGATCATCAATAACGGGAAACTCACCAAAGCCGGTTGCCTGCTCCCCCTGTCCAGGAACCCCGACATAGCCAAGAGCTTCGGCACACGGCACAGGGCGGCGCTGGGGTTATCCGAGCTGGCGGATGCCCTGGTCATGGTGGTCTCGGAGGAAACCGGGAATATCTCGCTGGTGTATGACGGCAAGATCTATTATGACCTGGAGCAGACCGAAATACGGCGTATGCTGAGGAAATCCCTGGATTTCAAGCACCTTGGCAAGTCGGCTGCGGCCGGAGAGGCGTAACACCATGACCAGGAATCTTGCCGCCGTCAAACGCCTCTGCACGAGGAACTGGAGTCTCAAGCTCTTGAGTCTCATGCTGGCGGTCTGCATATGGAGCTTTTCGTCGCTTTCCCGGGAAACGCGTTACGAGTTGGTCCTTCCCGTGGAGTTGCGCAACACCCCGTCCGGCTGCACGGTGGCAACGCCACCGACCGGCGAGGTACATTTCAGCCTGACCGGACAGTCCATCCTGATCGATGGAGCGCGGCGCGCCAATTCCCGGGTAATCCTCAGCTTGCGGGGCGCCAAGCCCGGAATTACGCTCTTTTCCCATCTCGAATCCAACCTGAAGCTGCCGGAGGGGATCAAGGTGACCCGCATCTCACCGGCAACCTTGGAAATCGACCTGGTCAGGGAACAGACAAATTTAGAACAAGGAGTCCCAAAACCGTGAAAAAACTCTTCGGAACCGATGGCGTTCGCGGCGTTGCCAACATCTACCCCATGACCTGCGAGATGGCCATGCAGCTGGGCCGGGCCGCGGCCTACATCTTCAAAAGCGCCGGCAAACGGCGGCATCGCATCGTCATCGGCAAGGATACGCGCCTGTCGGGCTATATGCTCGAAAACGCGCTGGTGGCGGGCATCTGCTCCATGGGGGTGGATGTGCTCGTGGTGGGGCCGCTCCCCACACCGGGTATCGCCAATATCACCTCTTCCATGCGGGCCGACGCCGGCGTGGTCATCTCGGCGTCACACAACGCCTTCCAGGACAACGGCATCAAGTTTTTCTCCGCCGACGGCTTCAAGCTGCCGGATGAGATCGAACTGAGGATCGAGAACCTTATCGAAACGAATCACATCGATTCCCTGCGCCCGACCGCAACCGAAGTGGGCAAGGCCTTCCGCATCGATGATGCCGCCGGCCGTTACATCGTGTTCCTCAAGAACACCTTTCCCCAGGAGATGGACCTCTCCGGCCTGAAGATCGCCCTGGATTGCGCCAACGGTGCCGCCTACAAGGTCGCGCCGGCCGTCTTCGAGGAACTGGGGGCCGAGGTGATCCCCCTGGGGGTCAAGCCCAACGGCACCAATATCAACGCCGGGTGCGGCTCGCTTCACCCGGAGGTGATCAGCGAGGCAGTCAAGGAGCATCGCGCCGATATCGGCATCGCCCTGGACGGTGATGCCGACCGGGTAATCGTCTGCGACGAATTCGGCAACGAAGTGGACGGCGATCATATCATGGCGATCTGCGCCACGGACATGCTGCGTCGCACCATCCTGAAAAAGAAAACCCTGGTGGCCACCGTCATGAGCAACATGGGACTGGACATCGCCGTCAGAAAGGCGGGTGGCGCGGTGGTCAAAACGGCCGTTGGCGACCGCTACGTGGTGGAAGAGATGCGCAAAGGGGGCTACAACCTGGGGGGTGAGCAGTCCGGGCACATGATCTTCCTGGACCACAGCACCACCGGCGACGGCATCCTCTCGGCCCTCCAGCTTCTGGCGGTCATGCGCCGCGAGGAGAAACCTCTCTCCGAACTGGCCAAACTGATGATTGCCCTTCCCCAGGTGTTGGTAAATGCACGGGTCGCCGAAAAAAGGGACATCATGACCATTCCCGAGATCGCCGCCAGGATCGGCGATGTGGAGAAAAAGCTGGGTAGCGAGGGGCGCGTGCTGATCCGTTATTCCGGCACCGAACCGCTCCTGCGCGTCATGATCGAAGGACAGGACAAGTACGAGATCACTACCTGGGCCAACGAGATCGCCGAGATGGTTAAGCTGCACATAGGGGAACAATAATTTAATTACCATCGATTTATTTTGCCACGGAGCCACAGAGACACGGAGAACGGCACAAGCTTTAGCGAGGATACGAATCAATTATTACCCTAAATGTTTTTTCTTGTTTTCTCAGTGTCTCTGTGGCTCCGTGGCAGATATGAAGTGATTTATCTAATTTGCCTCTTTGGCAGATTTCAGGAGGTTTGAAGTGGCAAAGCTGGGCTTAAACGTCGATCACATCGCAACCGTGCGCCAGGCCCGCGGCGGGGTGGAACCCGATCCGGTGGCGGCGGCGGCCATGGGAGAGTTGGCCGGGGCCGAGGGGATCACCGTCCACCTGCGGGAGGACCGTCGCCACATCCAGGACCGCGACCTGGAAATCCTACGCCAGACCGTGAAGACCAAGCTGAACCTGGAGATGGCCGCTACCCAGGAGATGGTGCGCATCGCCCTGAGGGTCAAACCGGAACAGGTCACCCTGGTGCCGGAAAAACGCCAGGAACTAACCACCGAGGGGGGACTGGATGTCATCCTCAACCTCAAATCCGTCACCGACGCCGCCAAGCGCCTGCGCGACAACGGCATCATCGTCAGCCTGTTCGTCGATCCGAACCAGGAACAGATCAAGGCCGCCAACAAGAGCGGCGCCGATTACATCGAGATCCATACCGGCGCCTATGCCGAGGCCAGGGACTGGGCCAAGCAGGAGAAGGAGTTGGAGGCCATCGACACGGCCATCAAGCTTGCTCGCAAGGTCGGCCTGGGGGTCAATGCCGGACACGGCCTCAACTACGTCAACATCAAGGCGATTGCCGCCCTGGGTGGCATCGAGGAATACAACATCGGCCACTCCATCATCTCCCGCGCCCTGTTGGTCGGCCTGGACCGGGCCGTGCGCGACATGGTGGAATTGATCAAGTACGCATGATCTCCGGCATCGGCATCGATACCGTGGAGATCGCCAGGTTCCGGCGATTTCTGGACGAGGGCAACCAGGCAATCATCGCACGGATCTTCAACCAAAGGGAGCGCGACCGGTGCGGCGCCCGCAAGGATGCCGCCTCGTGTTATGCCGCCCGTTTCGCAGCCAAGGAGGCCTTTCTGAAGGCCTTGGGCAGCGGTCTGCGTGACGGCATCTCCTGGCACGACATGGAGATCGTCAACAACGAGTCCGGCAAACCGGAATTACGGCTCGCGGGCCGGGCTCGGGAGCTTTTCGAAAAACAGGGTTTGGCTGCGGTCTTTCTCTCCCTGTCCCATGACGGCGGACAAGCCGTTGCCATGGTAGTGCTGGAGGCACCATGAAGGTCATATCGGCGCAGACCATGCAGGAACTGGACCGGCAGGCTATCCGGGAACAGGGCATACCGGGGCTGGAGTTGATGGAGCATGCCGGCCACGCCTGCATGGAGGCCATTTTCCACGAGTTCGGCTATACCGGGGGCAAGCGGGCTTTCATCTTCGCCGGAAGGGGCAATAACGGCGGCGACGGGTACGTCATCGCACGCCTCTTGCTGCAAAGCGGCTGGCAGGTCCGGGTCTGCGTCCTGGCGGAACGGGACAGGATAGAGGGGGATGCGGCCATAAACCTCGAGCAGTTGCCCCCAGCAGTCATTTCCTACTGTACCGCTCCCGGACAACTGTCGGATCGGCATCAGGAGGAGATCCGGCTGGCCGACGTCATCGTGGACGCCCTGCTGGGGACCGGGCTGAACAGCGAGGTCAGCGGCGTCTACCGGGAGGCTGTCGGACTGATCAACGCCTCCGGCCGCCCGGTTGTGGCTGTGGACATCCCTTCCGGCATCCACGGCAGCTCCGGCCGGGTGCTGGGCTGCGCGGTGCGGGCAACCGTCACTGTGACCTTTGCTGCCGCCAAACTGGGGCATGTCCTGTATCCGGGCGCCGACCACACCGGCCGCCTGGTGGTGGCCGACATCGGCATCCCGGCCGGACTCGTGGAAGAGGCCGATGGGTGCGAATTCCTCACCGCCGACAGCATCCGTCCCCTGCTGCGCCGCCGCGACCGGCAGGCCCACAAGGGGCACTTCGGCCACTGCCTGGTCGTCGCCGGCTCTTGCGGCAAGACCGGTGCTGCCGCGCTCTCCGCCAACAGCGCCGTGCGGGCCGGTTCCGGCCTGGTGACCCTGGCGGCCCCGGAGAGCCTCCACCCGATCCTTGAGATCAAGACCACCGAGGCCATGACCGTACCCCTGCCCGATTCCGGCAGTGGCTACCTCACGGTAGACGCAATCCCCGCCATCGAAGGGTTGCTCTCCGGCAAGGATGCCCTGGCCGTCGGCCCCGGTCTGGGCCGGCACCCCGCTACTTTTGCCCTGGTGCAAACCCTGGTGAAATCAGCCGTCCTCCCCTTGGTGATCGATGCCGACGGCCTGAATGCCGTGGCCCAGGACACGAACTGCCTCCTCGATAAAAAAAGCGCCGCCGTGGTTCTCACCCCCCATCCGGGAGAGATGGCCCGCCTGCTGGATGTATCCGTCTCCGACGTGGAAAACGACCGCATCGCCACGGCCCGGAGGTTCGCCGCTACCTTCGGCGTCCACCTGATCCTCAAAGGCTCCCGCACCATCATCGCCGCACCTGACGGCAGCGTGGCCATCAACGGCAGCGGCAATCCCGGCATGGCCAGCGGCGGTATGGGCGACGTGCTGACCGGCATCATCGTCTCGCTTCTGGGCCAGGGCCATGGCTGCCGTGATGCCTGCCGCCTGGGGGTCTTCATCCACGGCTACGCCGCCGACCTGGTGGCAGAGGACAAGGGCGAGATCGGCATGAGCGCCGGCGATGTGCAGGAAAAGCTGCCCTATGCCTACAAAAAACTACTGCTTCCGATTTCAAATCAAGGATGAAATCAAGGCGGTGAGGATTGAGGCACCGAGGCGTACCCTACGTACGTTGAGGAGCCGAAGACGAGCCAACGACAATTTGCAGAGCAAATTGGACCGCGAAGGCGCCCCGTAGGGGGAGGCCGGGGGCCTCGTCAAGATAGCGCCTTGATTTGAAATCGGAATACCATTACCCAAGGAGAATACCGCATGCAGACCGTAGCCGATATCATGACAAAAGACGTCGTTACCGTAACACGGGACACCAACCTGCGGAAATTGGCCGGGATATTCGAGACCCGCCGTTTTGGCAGCCTGCCGGTGGTGGACGAGACCGGCAACCTGACCGGCATCGTGACCGCCTCCGACCTGATCGAACAGGGGCGCAACCTGCATATCCCCACGGTCATCTCCATTTTTGACTGGGTGATTCCCCTGCAGGGAGAGCGGACCCTGGAGCGGGAACTGCAGAAGATGACCGCCCAGACCGTGGGTGAGATCTGCTCCAACGACGTTGTGACGATTGCCCCCACTGACCCGGTCAGTACGGCGGCCGACGTCATGAGCGACCGCAAGCTGCACGCACTGCCGGTGGTTGAAGGACGAAAGCTGGTGGGGATCGTCTCCCGGATCGACATCATACGCAACATGGTCCCGAAGTGACCAAAGAGGAATTCCTCACCAACTCGCCGGAGGAAACCGAGGAGTTGGGACGGCACCTGGGGGCGCTGCTGGGACCGGGCGCCTTTCTGGCATTGCGCGGCGATCTGGGGGGGGGAAAGACCTGCTTCACCCGCGGCGTGGTCCATGCGGTTGCGCCGGAAAGCGCCCACCTGGTCGCCAGCCCCACCTTTGCCATCATGAATCATTACCCCGGCCGGCTGCCGGTCTATCACTTCGACTTCTACCGCATGGCGGGAGAGGACGATATCGCCGACCTTGGATTTGCAGAGTACCTTCACGGCGAGGGCGTCTGCATCGTGGAATGGTCAGAACGTCTGGAAAGCCTGCTTCCCGCCGATCACTTGCGGATTACGTTCCATTACGCCGGCGACGAGAGGCGCAGGATCACCGTTGAAACGAGGGGAGCCTGTCCGGAGATTCTGTTGTCACGCTTGCTGAAGCGTATACGGAACGAAATAATTTCTTTGACCTGAACGCTGAATATCTGATATAGAGCTTTACCTTCGGGTAGTGCTTTGCCACCATAACTTGTGAAGGAGCGATGTATGGCACTTGTAGTCCAAAAATACTGCGGCACGTCGGTCGGCAGCGCCGACCGCATCAAAAACGTCGCCAAGCGGATCATCAAGACCTATGAAGCCGGCAATGACGTGATCGTCATAGTGTCCGCCATGTCCGGAGAGACCAACAAGCTGGTCGCCCTGGCCAACGAGATGAGCGAAATCCCTGACGGGCGCGAATACGACGTGGTTGTCGCCACCGGCGAGCAGGTCACCATCGGCCTGTTGGCCATGCACCTCAAATCCCTGGGTTACAAGGCCAGATCCTACCAGGGGTGGCAGGTGCCGATCGTCACCGACAACACCGCCAGCAAGGCTCGCATAGAAAGCATCGACGACAAGAACATCCGTGCCGACCTCAAAGACGGCGCCATCGTGATCGTGGCCGGATTCCAGGGGATAGACGCGACCGGCAACGTCACCACGCTGGGCCGCGGAGGTTCCGATACCTCGGCGGTGGCCATTGCGGCAGCCCTCAATGCCGATGTCTGCGAGATCTACACAGACGTGGACGGCGTCTATACCACCGATCCCAACATCTGCAAGGAAGCCCGCAAGGTCGAGAAGATATCTTATGACGAGATGCTCGAACTGGCCAGCCTGGGCGCCAAGGTGCTGCAGATCCGTTCGGTGGAGTTCGCCAAAAAATACAATGTGGACGTGCATGTTCGCTCCAGCCTTAATGAAAACACCGGTACCATGGTTACCAGGGAGGATAAGGAAATGGAAGGTATTCTCGTATCAGGGGTAGCGTACGACAGGAATGAAGCCAAGATTGCCGTCATGGGAGTACCCGATAAGCCGGGCATCGCCGCCAAGATTCTCACGCCGCTCTCCGATTCGGCCATCTCGGTGGACATGATCGTTCAGAACGTCAGCCAGGCCGGCATGACCGACTTCACCTTCACCGTGACCAAGGCCGACCTGAAACAGGCCCTGTTGATCACCAATGAAGTCGCCAAAACCATTCAGGCTAAGGAAGTCCTTTCGGACGAAGACATCAGCAAGGTATCCATAGTCGGCCTCGGCATGCGAAGCCACGCCGGCGTTGCCACCCAGATGTTCGCCGCCCTGGCCTCCAACGGCATCAACATCCAGATGATCTCCACTTCGGAGATTAAAATTTCGGTCGTGATCGACGAGAAATACACCGAACTGGCCGTACGCGTACTGCACGAAACCTTTGGGCTGGAAAGCTGACCTTTCCTCCTGGCCGTCACTCCGGGACGGCTGCTTTCTTGCGCCTGCGGAGATCGGCAAAGAAGGAACTGAGCAGGCTGGAGCATTCGCCTTCCAGCACACGCGGCACCAGTTCCACCCGGTGATTGAGTCGGGGGTCGTCGGAGAGGTCGTAAAGGGTGCCGGCAGCGCCCCCCTTGGGGTCGTGGCAGCCAAAGACAACGGTGGGTATGCGGGCCAGGATGATGGCACCCATGCACATGATGCAGGGTTCGAGGGTGACATAGAGTGTCGTATCCAGGAGCCGCCAGGAATCGAGCTTCCTGGCGGCTTTTCTGATAGCGATCAGTTCGGCGTGGGCCGCGGGATCTTGGGAGGATTCGCGCAGGTTGTGGCCGCGGGCGATGATCTTTCCGTTACCGACGATCACGCAGCCGATGGGGACCTCGTCCTTGGCCCGGGCCTTGGCAGCTTCGGCAATGGCCAAGGCCATCCAGTAGTCGTGATCCTTTTTCACGGCACCTTCACTTCCTGTCCTGAGTTTTATATGATCATTCCATTTCCGGGAAGAGTATAGCAGAAACAAACAAAATTTGTTTCAACATCGGGCCAAAGCCGTTCCCGGTTAGGTAGTTTCCATCCGGAAACTCCGGATGAGAAACTAGGTAACAACCCTCAAAACAGGGATCAAAGACAAATCCAACGCTGCCATACCCTCTTTGCCAAGCTGCTCAAGCGCCTCACGCACCCTGTCGACAGCAACGATGAAGGCCGCAACATCCACCCACTGACAAACCGCAGACACACGGCTCAGGTACGCCACCCCACCCTTCAGGAGGCTGATCGCTCCGCCGAAGTTGCCGTTTTTCCAATGGTGCAGGGCCACCGCAACCTGCAGGACGCCCTGGTAGAATTCGCGCACCTCTCCTTCCTCACCCACCCAGAGGTCTTCCAGGGTTTCGTGGCATTCAAACCAATCACCGGTATTGAATTGGCGAATAGCCTCCAGCAGTTGCCGTGGCGGCGATTCTTCACAGTAGCGCATATACCTTGCCTCACTCGTGTCAAAGGCGATCTGAAAGCCTCAAAATCAATGCTGTGCTTGCAATTCTGTATATATGCTACAGCTTCAGCTTCGCAGTCGCAACCTCTGCCGGGACATTTCAAAACAATGGAGGGGCAGACCATGAAGCGGCCCTTTTTAAGGGAGGACGGGGTTACATCCGGAAAATGGTGCGGGATCACAGGTTTGGCAGGTTATTTCTTTTGTTTGCCTCTGCTGAGTGAGAGGATTTCCGCCTGCTGTTGCGGCGTCATCTCATCAAAACGGATGCCGATGCCGGGGAGTTCGTTGGTTATCCCCCATTCCCGTTTCCAGCATACGGAAGACAATATAGGCGATTGGTCGTTCAGGGCGGTAAGCCGTATCCATACGGTCGATTGGGGGATGATCTCTTCGTTGACGTAGAACAGGAAACAGCCGCCCGGTGAAAAGTCGATACAGGCGGTACGTTCGGCATCCGCCATATCCGGGGATCGTGACAGCGCGGCATTCAGATTAAGCGGGATCCTGTTGCGAATGGGAGCGACCTTCGGGGTTTGTTCGCAGCAGTATCTGAGATAGTTTTCAGGGGTGGAAGCACCTTCCTGGTCATCCCAGGAAACCAGCATGTTGACTTCTTGGGTCTTGGCCACAATGTTGAGGCGGGCGTTGGGCAGGGAATGCAGGGCATCTTCCACCAGGCTCTTCTCGTATCGCGAAGCCTTTATGACCAGCGGCATGTCAAGAAAGATGGCGTTATAGGGTTGCCGGGCGGACTGGTTCGCCACGTCGCGCAGCGAGGAGACCGTATGGCAGATCGCCTGTTCTTTTCTGATGAACGCTTCATATACGAGGCGGCGCTCTTCATCCTCAACTGCCAGCAGTATTTGAGGCTGCATCCATTATCTCCCGGGTTCCAGGCGGTGCTCCAACCATTGGGGAGCATATTACCGCACAGTCTACCGGTGTTCAATCACAAAAACCGATTGACAGTGCCGCGCGACATTCGATCACTGTTGAGAATCGTCACTCATCCCCGGTATCCGCCAGGTACTCCCCCGCATGGTAGGAACTGCGGACGGAGGGGCCGCTCTCCACATGTAAAAACCCCATAGCGAGGGCCGTTTCCCGCAAAGCCTCGAACACCTCCGGCCGGACATACTCCCGGACCGGGTAATGGTTGCGGCTGGGGGCCAGGTATTGGCCGATGCTGAGATAGGCGCATCCTGCCAAGCGCAGGTCGCTGAGCACCCGCACGACCTCGTCTTCCACCTCACCCATCCCCAGCATGATGCCGGACTTGACCGGGGTTTTCGGCGACAGATCCCGGCAGGTGCGAAGCACCTCCAGAGAGCGCCCATAGTCGGCGCCGCTGCGGATGTGATACAGCCGCGCCACCGTCTCCACATTGTGGGCGACAATATCCGGCCCCGAGGCCATGACTGTTGCAAGGCTTTGGCGATCCCCCTGGAAATCCGGGATCAGCGGTTCTATGCACGTTGCCGGCGAGGCAGCACGGATGGCGGCCACTGTGGCGGCGTGGATGGAAGCCCCGCCGTCCGGCAGGTCATCGCGGGTCGGACTGGTGATCACCACATGGCTGAGCCCCAGCCGGGCAACCGCCTCGGCCACCCTGGCCGGCTCCCCGCTGTCCACGGGCTGCGGCTGCGCCTTGTCCACGTTGCAGAAGGAACAGAGCCGGGTACAATACCTTCCCAGGATCAGAAACGTGGCCTGGCCGCAGCGGAAACATTCCGAGATATTGGGGCAGAGCGCCTGCTGGCAGACCGTGTTCAGGCGCAGCTCCCCCAACAGCGCCCGCATCCCGGCCTGCTCTCCGGGGTTGACGCGCTTTTGCAGCCACTCGGGTTTCCTCACGACCTTCACGCCTCCACTCCTTCCAGATTCCATTGGTCCGTGGCATATCGCCGCGTCAGCAACTCCCCAGCCAGGGAGCGTTCCTGCTCCGTAAGCGGTTGGGGCGAAAGTTGTACCGTGAAGTTTCTTTGAAAGGCCTCTGTCAGCTTCCTCCGCACCAGGCCGTAATCTGCCGGGATGCCGCATTGCTCCAGACTGGCGGCGTCCTCCGCCAGTGCAGGCTCCCGCTCCCTCATGAACGACAGTCCCGTTGAGGCCCGGTTCACCAGCGGCAGAGAACCGTGTTGAAAGATGATCCCCTTCTGCCTGCGCTGGGCATTGCAGCAGATCTTCCTGCCACCCACCAGGATATCGAAACTCTCCTTGCCCGCAAAACAGAAGGCGGTCCGTACGCCCAAGCGCGCTTCAGGGGAGACGGCATCCAGGGCATAGCGTGCCTCAAGCCCCAGATCGCGGTACAGGGCGAGCAGGAAACCGGTCAGTACGCGGAATGAATCCTTGATCGATGAGGCGTGCGGGATCTGCTCCGGCGAGCAGACTATGGCATAGGTCACTTCATCGGCATGATAGATCGTTCCGCCGCCGGTGATGCGGCGCACGACGGGCACCCCCCCGGCCCGGCAGCGCCCCAGGTCCAGCACCTCGTACGCCTTCTGGAATCGGCCCAGGGACAGGGCCGGCGGCTGCCAGCCGTACAGGCGCAGCACCGGCAGCGACACAGCCGGGTCGAATGAACGAAGGAGCGCCTCATCGATGGCCATGTTTTCCGGACCGGTACGCGGTTCGTCCTCGATGAGGCGCCAGGTTGTCGCTTTGTCAGTCATCAGTGCGCGGACCGCATCGTTTCACACCAGGCAGCAGACATTCTGCTCCCTGGCTGCCTTGGTTTCGTCAAGCCGCGAAACCGGCATGGTCAGCGGTGCGTCCAGCAGTGCCTGTGGATCGCTCCCGGCGGTCTTGGCGGCCTCGATCATCACCTCGATAAAGGCATCCATCGCAGCCTTGCTCTCGGTCTCGGTCGGCTCGATCATGATCGCTTCCTTGACGATCAGCGGGAAGTAGACCGTGGGAGGGTGATAGCCCCGGTCGATCAGGAACTTGGCGATGTCGATGGCGTGCACACCGTGGGTCAGTTGCCGGGATGCCGAGAAGACGCACTCGTGCATGCAGGTCTGGTCGTAGGGGAGATCGTAGTAGGGTTTCAGGCGTTCCTTAATGTAGTTGGCGTTGAGCACCGCCTGCTCGGACACCCGGATCAGCCCCTCCCGGCCCAGCATGATGATGTAGGCGTAGGCCCTGACCATGATGCCGAAGTTGCCGAAAAAATTGGCCGCGCGGCCGATGGAGCAGGGCCGGGAGGTCTCCAGGGCAAGGGCGCCTTCTTCGTCCATAACGATGCGAGGCTGGGGCAAAAACGGGATCAGGGCCTTCTTGACCCCCACCGGACCCGCACCGGGGCCGCCGCCGCCATGGGGCGTGCCGAAGGTCTTGTGGAGGTTGACGTGCACCACATCGAAACCCACGTCGCCCGGCTTGACCTTGCCCATGATGGCGTTCAGGTTGGCGCCGTCGTAGTACATCAGGGCATCAAAAGAGTGGGCGATGTCGCTGATCTCCTTGATGTGCGGATTGAACAGCCCCAGGGTGTTGGGGCAGGTCATCATCACCGCCGCCACCTCATCGTTCATGGCCTGCCTGAAAAGCTCCATGTCCATGTCGCCGTAAGGCGCGGTCGGCACGGTAATGACCTCGTAGCCGGCGATGGCGGCCGAGGCCGGGTTGGTGCCGTGGGACGAATCAGGCACCAGCACGTATTTCTTCCTGTTCCCCTTGGCGCGGTGATAGGCGGAGATCAGCAGGATGCCGGTCATCTCGCCATGGGCGCCTGCCAGCGGCTGGGTGGTGACCTCGTCCATGCCGGTGATGTCGGCCAGCATCTGCCCCAAATCATAGAGCATCCCCAGGCTTCCCTGGCAGAACTCTGCGCCCCCCGGCAGAAGCGCCGTCATGGGGTGGAAGGGGGCAAACAGGGCCGCAGCATTCTCCAGCACCTTGGCGTTGTACTTCATGGTGCAGGACCCCAGCGGGTAGAAGTTGGTATCCACCGAGAAGTTGCGGCGGGACAGGTTCGTAAAGTGCCGCACCAGGTCCAGTTCGGAGACCTCCGCCAACCCGGCGGGTTCCGTGCGCAGCAGTCCTTCCGGCAAGGCGGAAGCGGAAGGCACGTCCGAGGCCGGCAGTTTTACCCCCTTGCGGCCGGGGACTGATTTTTCATAGATAAGTTCCATAAGATTGTCTCTCCAAGATCAGAAATTGCATTATAACTCGGCCTGCAACGCCTCCGCCAGCCGGTCGATCTCTTTCTTCGTCCTCTTCTCGGTGACCGTCACCACCAGGGCATTGGCCGAATCCTCGTAGTAATCCCCCAGCGGCACGCCAATGGCGATGCCCTGCTTGAGCATCTCCGTCACGACCGGTGCGGCCGGCCTGGGCAGGAACAGCGTAAACTCGTTGAAGGTAGGCGCCGATTGCAGAACGGCCACGCCGGGAATCCGGACCAGACGGGCCTTGGCATACTCGGCCTTGTCCCGGTTGAGGCGGGCCAGGTCGGCCAAGCCTTCCCTCCCCACGGCCGACAGGAAGACCAGGCCGCGCAGGGCGCACAATCCCTGGTTGCTGCAGATGTTGGAGGTGGCCTTATGGCGCTTGATGTGCTGTTCCCTGGCCTGGAGGGTCAACACGAAGCCGCGCTTGCCGTTCCTGTCGACGGTCTCGCCGACGATGCGGCCCGGCATGTTGCGGATCAAGGTCTTTTTTGCGGCGATGAAGCCGAAGGAAGGGCCGCCGAAGCAGAGCGGGTTGCCCAGGCTCTGACCGTCCCCCACGGCGATATCGACCCCCATCCCGCCCGGAGATCTGACGAGGCCCAGGGAGACCGGATAGACCGAAGCCACCAGCAGGGCGCCAGCGGCGTGGACCTGCGCCGCCAGGGGGCTCAGGTCTTCGATACAGCCGAAGAAGTTGGGGTTCTGCACCAGCACGGCCGCAACCCGTTCATCCAGCACAGCGGCCAGGGCGACACGGTTCAGCAGGCCGTCCAGAGGCGTGATCTCCACCACCTCCACATCTTGGTTGTAGAGATAGGTCTTGAGCACCTGTCGGGAAAAGGGGCTGACGCAGCCGTCCACCACGACCCGGTTGCGGCCGGTCGCCCGCAGGGCCATCATGGCCGCCTCGGCGCAAGCCGTGGCGCCGTCGTAAAGCGAGGCGTTGGACACATCCAGGCCGGTCAGGCGGCAGATGGCGGTCTGGTACTCGAACAGGGCCTGCAGGGTCCCCTGGGAGCACTCGGGCTGATAAGGGGTGTAGGCGGTGTAGAACTCGGCCCGGCCGGAAAGATGGTCAACAACGGCGGGGATGATATGGTCGTAAAAACCGCCCCCGATGAAATTGACCATGGCGGCGCTGTTGTCGGCGGCAATGGCCTGCATCCGGGCGAAGGTCTCGAACTCGGACATGCCCGGCGGGATATTGAAGGTCTTGGCCCGCAATTCAGGAGGGATCGGTGCGAACAGCTCCTCGACGCTGGAAGCGCCGACAACCGAGAGCATCTCCCTGATCTCTTCCGCGGTATGGGGGCAATAGTGACTGTCGTTCATGAAGGCTCTCCTGGTTAAAATAAGGAGGCTAGCAAAAATAAGTTGAACAAAATTTTGCTAGCCTCCTAACTAGGTTGTTGAAAATCGTCATGAGGAGGCTGGTATGCAAGGCGCAAACAAGCGCGGAAGCGAGGCGTACCCCTCGGTATGTTGAGCTTTCGAGCGAGCGGCAACGCCGCAGACCTGCCCCGCAATAGATTTTCAACAATCTGCTAAGGGCGATCCTTACGGCCGCCCTATAATCGGACAAAAACGGGATTCGACCCTACACGGTTTTCAGGTACTCGTCGTACTGTTCCCTGGTCATCAGGCTCTTCAACTCAGCTTCGTCGGCAATCTCGATCCAGGCCAGCCAGCCGGCGTCTTCGGCGCTTTCGTTGACGATCTCCGGGGCATCGTTTAAGGCCTCGTTGATCTTGACCACCTTGCCGGAAACCGGCGAATAGATATCGCTGGCAGCCTTGACCGATTCGATTGCCCCCAGCACCGCGAACTGCTTGACCACCTTGCCCATGACGGGAAGCTCCACAAAGGTGATATCCCCCAGTTCATGGGCGGCATGTTCGCTGATACCGACCGCGCCGATCCCTTCCTTAACCTTGACCCATTCGTGTTCCTTGGTGAAATAGATGCTCATGCCGGCACATCCTCCTTTATGCGGAATATTGGATAGAAAATAAGTTCATTCTGCCACAGAGCCACAGAGCCACAGAGAAAATCAAAAGCATTTTCGGGGCAAAACCATCATCAATGAATTACTTTTGTTTGCCTTAACCCTGGTTTTCTCAGTGTCTCTGTGGCTCCGTGGCAGATTAGATCTAAAACCCTACGACCGAAGCGACCCGCCCCGGTAGAAAGGGAGTTCGCAGACCGTGGCCTCCATGCTGACCCGTTCGTGGATGATGGTAAGCGGTGTGCCGACCGTGGCCAGGTCCGGCCTGACAAACCCCAGGCCGATGCCGCGTCCGAGCATGGGGGAGAACACGCCACTGGTCACTAAGCCTACGCTCTCACCGCTGAAGCAGAGTTCGTAATGGTGGCGCGGCGAGCGGCGGCTGTTCACCTCGAAGGCCACCTTTCTGCGGCCAACGCCCTGCTCTTTCAGACGCAGCAGCGCCTCCTTGCCGACAAAGCTCTTTGCCAGATCCACAAACCCCTCCAGCCCGGCCTCCAGAGGTGTGATTGCCTCATCGATATCGCTGCCGTAGAGCGAATAGCCCACCTCAAGGCGCAGCACGTCCCGGGCTCCCAACCCGGCCGGCCTGACCCGCTCGTCCTTCAGCAGCAGATCCCACAACTCGCCGACCTTGTTCGAGGGGATGAAGATCTCGTACCCGAGCTCGCCGGTGTAGCCGGTGCGGCTGACGATGGCCTCGACCCCGAGAATGTTCATGGTGGTAAACCTGAAATAAGGGATTGCGGCGATTGCCGGGCCGAAGGCATCTACCATGACGTCGCGGGAGAGTGGCCCCTGGATGTCCAGTTTGCCGGTCCCGGCCGAGATATCGGTAAAGGTTCCCCCCTTCAGTCTCCCTTTGATGGCAACGAAGTCCTTGGAGGCCGTGGCGGCATTGACGACGATCATAGCCTTGTCGTCGGCCATGCGAAAGACGATCAGGTCGTCGATGATGCCGCCGTTTTCGTTGAGCAGGAAACCGTAGCGCGAACGGCCCACCGGGATCGATGCTACCGAAAAGGTGAAGACATCCTCCAGGCCGCCGGCCGCAAAATCTCCCTCGAAGAGGAATTCGCCCATATGGCAGATGTCGAAGAGCGACGCCTTAGCGCGACACCAAGCGTGTTCGGCGATGATCCCCTCGTACTGGATCGGCATGTTCCAACCGCCGAACGGCGCCATCAGCGCCTTCAGCGCCTCGTGCCGCCCGCAGAGCGGCGTTATACGGAACTGTTCATCCATGATTCGTTCCCCCGGTACCGGCGACAGGCGACGCAGGGTGAAACCTCGTCGCACCCTCCCCGTTTTTTTCCGCATGGTAGAGGAATTGCGTCGCAGACGCAACTCGAAAAAACCGGGAAAAGGTGATGGGTACCGGCATCGGTCTTGCAATTAGTATAACTGATTGCGGATTGCACGGGAGGGGGTTACGGCTCAAATCGTGGAAGATAAAGGGCAAACCCTCAAATTCAGTCTGCCAGTCAGGAACATTAATTGGCACCTCCCCAGCCATTTCGCGTAATTTTGAGGGGACACGACATGACGCCTGTCAGCCTCAAAGTCTCATAAAGGCCGATAATTGTGAACAATATTGCCGATGTCCTGTTAACAGAAGAGGTCTCCAAATGGCGTACAAATCAATCAAAGAATTCTTATTTTTCATCTGAAGTTTTCCGGAAGGTGAGTGCACTGCCATGCCCTACGCCGAAATAATCAGAGTGCTGTTGGTCGAAGACAACCCCGTCGACGTCCGGCTGCTGAGAGGGTGTTTCTCCGAACTCGTTGACATTCTCTTCCTGGTCCACGATGCCGTCGATCTCGCATCTGCGGTGCAACTCGTCCAGGAGAAACACTTCGACGTCATCCTGCTCGACCTCACGCTGCCCGACAGTTTCGGCCTTGAAACGCTTCGCCGCATGCACGCCCAAACCGCTGATATCCCGATCATCGTCCTGACCGGCATTGCCGACGATACGCTGGCCCTCGCCGCCATGCGGAACGGCGCCCAGGATTATCTGCTCAAGGGGCAGCTCAATATCAATCTGCTCAGCCGCGCAATCCGCTACACCATCGAACGCAAGCGGGCCGAGGTGGAGATAAAGAAACTGGCCTACTACGATACGCTGACCGGGCTCCCCAACCGGGTGCTGTTCGGCGACCGTCTCAAACAGGCCATTGTCTTGGCGGAACGCGATAAAAGGGGTCTGGCGCTCCTGTATCTCGATCTTGACCGGTTCAAATACGTCAACGACACCTTGGGACACGCCTACGGCGATCGTCTGCTGAAGATTTGCGCCGACCGCATCCAGGGGTGCCTGCGCGGTTCCGACACCGTTGCCCGCATCGGCGGCGACGAGTTCGTCATCATCCTCCCCCTGCTTTCAGGGACCGAGGACGTGCCCAAGGTTGCGGACAAGATCCTTGAAACAATCAGAAAGCCGGTTCAATTCGAAAACAACACCATCTACACCAGCGCCAGCATCGGCATCGCCCTATATCCCAGGAACGGCAAAACGGTCGATGAGATGCTGAAAAACGCCGATATCTCCATGTATCAGGCCAAGGAAAAAGGGCGCAACAACCATCAGTTCTTCTCCGAAGAGATGAACGAACAGGCCCTTGCGCGACAGGCGATCGAGTCAAGCCTGCGCCAGGCCTTGACACAAAATGAGTTTTTCCTGGTGTACCAGCCGCTCTTCGACATCGCAAGCCGCACGATCGTCGGGTTTGAAGCGCTGATTCGCTGGCGGCACCCTCAACACGGCAACATGCTACCGCCTCAATTCATCAACGTCGCCGAAGAGACCGGCATGATCATCTCCATCGGCGCATGGGTTCTGCGGACGGCGTGTCGACAGGCACGGCAATGGCACCATTGTCGTTCTGACGGCTTGCGCATATCCGTCAACATCTCAGCCAGCCAGTTTAAGCACGACAGCTTCCTCGGCATTGTCGAGTCGGCCCTGGAGGAATCGAACCTTCCGGCCGGCTGCCTTGAGCTGGAGTTGAGCGAAAGCACTGTCATGGAACGGGGCGAAAGAAACTACCATACCCTGACAAAACTGAAGGAAATGGGCGTTTCAGTGGTCATCGACGATTTTGGCACCGGCTATTCCTCACTCTCCTGCCTCAAGCATTTTCC
>JBEKFJ010000013.1:0-24411 GCA_050013355.1 Oryzomonas sp. | reverse complement strand
TTGGAATGTACCCGATACTTTGCCGCCCGCCAGGTTCAGGAGTCCAGGCTGCTTCTGCGGCATGTGATCCTGGGGCTGTCATGAGCAAGAAAGTTGATGGGAATAATGGGAATAATGGGAGCAATGGGAAAGCGCTTTCTCATGATTCCCATGTCTCCCAGACCTCCCAGACCTCCCAGACCTCCCATGACACTCCATCATTGGTCCTGCCCCCGCGGGGCGACTACCAAACCCTGCTTTCCTACCAGAAGTCCGAGGTGATCTACCAGATAACTTTCCGGTTCTGTGAGCGCTTTTTAAAGAAGGGCGACCGCACGGTCGATCAGATGGTGCAGGCGGCCCGTTCCGGCAAGCAGAACATCGTGGAAGGAAGCAAAGCCGCGACGACCTCGAAGGAGATGGAGATCAAGCTTACCAACGTGGCGCGGGCCAGCCTGGAGGAGTTGCTGGAGGATTATCGCGATTATCTGAAGGTCCGGGATCTGCTTGTCTGGGACAAACAGAGCCGCGAGGCGGCTTATGCCCGCAGGCTGGGCAAAACTTCGCCGCTTTCCTTCGAAGTCTTTCGGGAGTTCACCGAGACCCGCCCCGCCCAGGTGGTGGCCAATATATCGATTTGCCTGATTCACCAGGCCAACTACCTGCTGGATCAGCAGTTGAAGCGGCTTGAACAGGATTTTCTCAAGGATGGCGGCCTGCGCGAGCGGATGACCCGCGCCCGCTTGCAGGCACGTGAGCAGCAGAGGTATGGGGGATAATATTGGCCAGACTATTGCCTGGTTTCCTTCCTTTTTATCCGATCATCTTCCGATCCTTCCGGCCAACCCCTGACTACAACGGCAAGATAGCGCATGGCATCCGTCAACAACCGGGAGCCGACAGTGATGATGTGCTTGGCAAACTCGCAGATGATCCAGAACAAAACCGCAAGAAAGAGCATGAAGCAGATTTTCAGTAACATTGCAGCGGGACCAACGCCGCCGAGGCCGTTCCATATCATTTCAATCAGGTGCATGCCTGTCTCCTTTTCTTAGTGAAACGCATAGAATGTGGCGCAGAGCCTCGTCCCGACTTTGCGCCGGCCCACCACGTCGATTGCTCACAGGTATATTCGGATTTTTTGACTGTTAACATTATAGATCGCCCCTTCCTGATTGCAACTGATCCGACCCAAGCGAATGGAGGGGCGTGCTGCAAATTAGCTTTATAGGATGGCGTTAAATGTGATATTGGAAGGATGTATTTTTAGGCTCCCGTTGCCCATGAAACAAGCAGAAAGAAAAGGGAAATGAACTCTGGAAAACAAGCTGACCAGTACGATTTCAGCCAATGTAAATTGTGCGCAGCCTATGCTGCCGGCCCTAAGTATCTTCTGAAAAAGACTACAATATATGCCTGCAGCGTGTGCGACTTTCATTTCATTAATCACTTGGACAGCTTATCGCCTGAACTACAAGTCGATGCCGCAAAGCCACTCGATCAGGAATCGTGGAATTATATCGAAGGAAGGCTCCCTGCCAGTGAAAAACAACTCCGGGAAAACCTGTTCTTTGTTAAACGCCATTTATCTTTATCCGGGACGCACTGCTTGGATATCGGCGCCGGAGCAGGTTTATTTTTGAACCTACTTGCCGAAGCAGGGGCATTTGTACATGGAATCGAACCACAATTGATTTTTCGGGAATTTTCCAAAAGAAAATTCGATAAAACATTGGCCGCCGAGACTATAGATTCTGATTACTGGCAGAAGGGTTACGTAAATTTTTTTGATGTTGTTACTCTGTGGGATGTTATTGAACATGTAAATTTCCCCGTAGAAACACTGCAATATGCTTATAATATTATGAAACCCGGTGGCTGGCTTTTTCTCGACACTCCCCGCCGGGATGCTCTTTTCTACCGAATCAGTGAATGGTCTTATAGATTAAGCAACGGATTGAATCCCCTTTTTCTCGAATCCATCTACTCTCCCCGGCCTTTTCGCCACAAGCATATTTTCACCCTTCGCCAGTTAAAGGGGCTCATGGATAAATTAGGTTTTTCAGTTGTTGGTAAACGGACATCTCTTCTCCAAAATAAAATGGTAATAGTCTGCCGGAAACTTTGATTTCAGAAGAACCCTAAAGGAGCAGCCACTCAGCTTTTCTTTGACGATAGTGTTCTAAAGTTTAACCTTACTGCGGTATCTGATTACCTCCCTATCCCGGAATTACCTGCGGCCGGTTCGCATTATTCCCGGTAGCGCATCATTGCGAATTTCACCATCCATGATACCCTTTCTTCTATGGCAGACAGCAATCTGGTAAAAAAAACAGCAGAGGCATCGCCGGAATTGACCGAGAAAGTGGTTTTCTATTTTGTCGATCATGGGATGCAGATCCTCGCCGCCATTGTCCTTATGGGCATTGGCGTGTTCATAGCCCGTTGGGCCGGCAATCTCATTCATCGCTGGCTGAAATCTAAAGCGTATGAAGAGCCGGTCAGCAACCTCATCGTCAAGGTCGTCAAGCTCCTGATCATAGTATTCATAGGGGTCATGGCGCTTGGTCAGATGGGTGTGCAGGTCACTCCGCTCATAGCCGGGATCGGTGTGGCGGGGGTCGGCGTGAGCCTTGCCATGCAGGGGCTCCTGGGCAATCTGGTTGCCGGGCTGACGATCATTTTTTCCAAACCATTCGCCATCGGTGAATATATCGAGCTTCTCGGGATATACGGCCAGGTAACGGATATCGCCCTGTTTTCCACTACATTGCTGCATACGGACAATTCCCGCGTTATCGTCCCCAACAGGAAGATTGTGGGCGAGATACTCCACAACTACGGCGATATCCGCCAGCTAGACCTGAAGGCGACCGTCGGGTACGGTGCGGACCTTACACTGGCACTCTCCATTGTGGGTGATATTCTGAAACAAAACCCCAAGGTTTTGACGGAGCCTGCCCCTGTCGTCGGTATAGCCGCCCTGAATGAGTCGTCCATCGTCCTGGCGTTCAGGCCATGGGTGAAAATTGAAGATTATGTTGCCACACAGGCTGCAATCTACCAGGCAGTGATAGAAGGTTTCCGGGACAGGAAAATAGAAATCCCGGTTCCCCGTTGTGACATTCACATTCTGAATCCGTTGCCCTGATCCCATTGATAGATCATTTTTAGATCAAGGAGTTTTTATGGCTGGAACAGCCGCATTACTCGGGACAGCAAAAGCATTAAGCTTTGTTATGAAAGATTTGTACGAAGAAGCAAAAGGGGGAGTTAAGAAACATTTAGCTAGGTGGAATTACACTAAAAATGTGAATAATTTATATAAATCTATATTTGATGTTAGAAATGTAAAAACAATTTGGAAAACAGATAGAAAAGTGAATTTGATGTCATTTTATTATCCGTCTAAAATAATTATTGATAGTGAGCCATTAATAATTAATGCGTTAAATAAAATACCATCATCTAACAACATAATTATTGAAGGTACTGTTGGTCAAGGTAAATCTATTTTTCTAAGATATTTATGTTCACAAGAGTTAACTAATGGCAATAGGTTACCTATTTTTTTGCAACTGAGGAAAATAATTGTTGGTGAAACCTTAAAAGAAAAATTATTTAGTGTCTTTGATTCATTGAATTTTGACATAAATGATGAACTATTTGATTATTTAGCAAAAGAAGATAAATTAGTGTTATTTCTTGATGGATTTGATGAAATTAGTGAAAATATAGTTGCAGGCGTTGGGGCAGAGATCGAACATCTATCACAGAAATATAATAAATTAAAAATTGTTATAACTTCGAGACCAAAGAGTGGTTTGGAAAATTCTCAGTATTTTGATGTCTACAAATTAGCACCATTAACACAAAATGACCATAAACCTTTTTTACATAAACTGATTAAGGATATAAAGAAAGTTAATGAGGTAGAAGAAGCAATAAAGAAGAGTGACACAAATATTTTTGAACTTTTAAGAACCCCATTGATGATGACACTATTAATCTTCTTGTATCAGTCTGAACAAAAGATACCTAAACAGCTTTCTGAGTTCTATGAAAATCTTTTTCCACTTCTATTTTACAAACATGATAAAGCAAAACTTGGTTTTTCAAGAAAAAGAAGTTGTAATTTAAACGAAAGAGATATGCAAAAAATATTTGAAGCATTTTGTTATATTTCAAGAAAAAATGATTTAACTGAATTCAAGGAAGGTGAAATATTAAAGTTTTCTGAAGAAGCTATAAAACTAAATAATTTAGATTGTAATGTCAGAGGTTATGTTGATGATATCACAAAGATATCATGTTTGGTTATTGAAGAAGGTTTGAGTTACCACTTAATACACAAAAGTGTTCAAGAATATCATGCGGCGTGTTTTATCATGCATAGGCCAGAAGAATTTGCAATTAAATTTTACGAAAGAATGATATCTGAAAAATATAAAAACTGGGAAAACGAATTAAGATTCTTGGCACAAATGGACACTTATAGATTCAATAAATATTATTTAATACCAGATATAGACAATATGTTTGAATATTTAGATATATCATATGGGAATAGTATTAAGTTAACCATTGACAAACTAAGTAAAATAATTAAATCAGCTGATGCAGTAGTAGATGAATCAGGTAAATACACGGGTTATTCGCTAAAAAGATATACAAAAACACGTACAGAAGTCGGTCAAAACCTCATTACTATTTTTCATAAATACATGCGTGAAAAAAAACTTACAAATAAAGTAATAGCAACTGCTAAATATAAAACTATAAATCTAATTGATTATATCAATACTATAGGTTGTACAGATATTCTTATAGCAGAATTTCAAAAGAATTTGATATATTTCAAGGATATTAGAGAGAGTGCTTTGCAATATTTAAAAAGAGAAAAACAAAATGATGTGCTTCTTCCATAAATTGATTCGTTTGATATCAAGAAAGCATTAAAGAAGAGTCTTGAAGGGACGCCCTTGACACGCGACAATTGACTTGAATTCACCCCCAAAATGTCTCATATCCAGGGCTGACCCCTTCAGCTTTTCCATTCCACTTTGTAAAGAGTGTAGGTCTGACACGATTGGCGCTAGTTCATTAATGGGGGAGTTTACGTAATGTCCTATGAGTTGACCGAGAAAGAAAAGAAGAAAATTAGATACGAAACGTATTGTGCTTCTTTTACGGATGCATGGGTTAATACAAATATCGAAAAAGACAAAAGCTTATTAACAATTTCGTCAGGAGCTATAGCTCTTCTAGTAACTCTTTTAACCTCCTTCAAAGTATCTTCAAAATATATTTTATACTATTATTTTGCTGCACTTTTTTATTTTATGGTTACTATTATATTAATAATTATTGTTTTAGGTAAAAATGCTGATTTCGTTGAACTATTATTAGATGATAGAGAAAATGGGAAAAATGGAATTTGGTTGAAAAATTTACTGCATAACCTTGACAGAACAATTATCTATTGTTTTTTTGCAGGAATACTGACTACAATAATCATAGCAGCGCAAGTCGGGATTAATAAATTAAATGAGGAGACTAAGACCATGAGTGACAAGAAAGACTTGCCAGTTAAAGATCAAGCAATAAAACCCCCTAGAAGCCTTGAGAAGGGTGGTGGCACCATCAAACCAACAAAATAATAAAAAAAGGAATGTTATGAATGATGAAATAAATAGGGACACTTCCCGTATTTCCGGGCGCGGTGTTACAAGTAGCGAAAGATAAACTGGGAAGTGTCCCTAATATTCTAATATTCTAATATTCCCTAAAATAAGCAGCGCCAACATTTTTGTGGGTGACCTTTCGTTAATCAATTCCACGCGTCCGCTCCGGCCAGGTGCTCAGTGAGGTTGAGAGGCTACGGGGTTCCCCTGACCCATGCAGGTAATGTAGCTGTGTAGGGCCGTGTCGATGCACCGCGAGAAGACGAGCATATCGTCTGCCTGGCAGCTTTTGGCCTCCGCGTCGTACACGCCGAGACAGTTTGGCGCTGCTCCTGGCCCAGTAGCTTTCCCAGCCAGTTCGGCGGCAGCCGGCGGCAGGGAGGTGGTGGTTAGGACGGCGCATGCTTTCGTCCAGTCGCGGTTTTTTGCTTCATAGACAGGTTGTTCCTGGCAATAGCCGGCGGCGGCCGGGCTGGGTGGCAGTGGGATGTGGGTTTTGCACCAGTCGATTCGCTCCTTTACCGCCTGGTTTTTGCCGACATAACTGGCCAGTTTCCAAGGACCCGGCGCCGGTTTGTCTCCCGTTGTTGGTAGGTCGTGAAGTCATCCTCGCGCAGGCAGCGGTCCGAGCCGGCGGTCGTGGCGAGGTCTATTCCGGATAGCTGTCCCCCGGAGAACGAGGCGGCCGCTCCGGAGGGTGCCGAAGTGTCACCGCCGCGCATCTGCGTCAGGATCTCGCTGATGCGGCGCGCCTGCTCCTGCCGCTCCCGCGCCTCGGCTGTGTTGTTCTGCTCTGTCAGGATACTGGCGTTATCGCGGGCATTGTTTTCCATGGCCGCGTTATCCTTCAGCATTTTTTGCATCGACCGGTCGTTTTCACCCTGTTGCCGCAACTGCTGCTGGCGCTGTTGTTCGGCGGCATTGCGCAGCCCCTGCTGAATGCCGTTGGCAACGCCCAAGAGGACGGCGTCCTTCGTGGTCGTCGGCGTCGGTTGGTAGGGCAGACTGGTGGTGCCGGTGCCAGCGGCGGCGCTCATGTCGCAGCCGACACCGTTGTTATTGTAGGGCCGACCGCCACACTGGATGCACCAGAGCGCATACGCCGGGTAGTTTGCGCCCCAGCCGTCGTTCGGAACTGGCCCGCAGTCGGTAAGCGCCGCCGTAGGCGTCAGGGCGCAGACCAAGGACGCGAGCAGCAGCGCTTTTATCAGGTTGCCGGACGCCATCGGGTCACCGGTGCACGAGCGTGAATTCGTCCGGACTGGTGCTCTGCAGAGTCACGGAGATGCAGTCACCCTGATTGTGTCCGGTGTTGTTGACGGCAAAGAGGCCGTTGAGGGTGATGTTCCAGAAGTTCGGGAGGTAGTTATTCCACATATACTTGAAGGTTATCGCCGAACCGTCCGGGGCGATCTGCCCCGTCAGCGGCACCGTGTACTCGGGAGTCATGCAGTTGGTGATCCCTTTCCAGGGGGCCGTGGCGGGGACAGTTACAGTCCCCTTGATCGTCATGCCGTCCTTGGTGCCCCGCAGGATAAAGTTGTTCTGGTTGATTGCCTGGAAGCTGTTACCGACCATGGTAACAGTGTAGGTGCTGCCGGACTGGTTGTTGGTCCACGTGCCGGCCATGGCCCTGGTCCGGTCGGCGTTTTCCTTCTGCACCTCGAGCTCATAGATCTTGTTCTGGATCGCGTCGATGTTGGGAGCGTGCGGATCCGCCCGCAGGCACAGTTTCAAACTCCGGATGGCGTCACCGTACTGTCCGGCCCCCTCCTGCATCAGTCCGAGGTTATAGTAACCATCGGCCCACCAGGGGGCGAGAAGCATGGCGCTGTCCAGTTCGGCCACTGCCTGGCCGGGGTCCCGGTTAATTTTTAGTATGGTTTGAGCCCGGATGATCTGGCGCCGGACCTCTTCGGTGATGGGAGGCGGCGTATTCAGTGTGTGCACGTAGCCGATGATTTTCTCGCGCAGGCGCAGGTCTTCCGCTCCGTTACCCTGGGCGGCTCGCAACAGCTCTTTGTAACCGCTCAGGGCTGTGGCTGCGTCGCCTGCATGGGCGGCCTGGTCCGCTGATTGCTCGATCCGGGCGAGTTCGGCCTGGCGGGCCGCTATCTGAGCCTGGCGGGCCTGCTCCACGGCGATCCGCGACAGCTCCGCCCTGCGTTCTGCTTCTTCGCGCTGAGCGATTTCCTCGACCGATGGCCCGCACCCCGCCAGCACAGCCAGCAGCAGTCCGTAAACGATGTGCAGCCCCGACGGCCGTTGCCAGTGTCTGCGCCTGAACCTGTTTATCATGGATCACCTCCTGTAGTTGCGTAAAAAATACAAAAAAACCGGCGAGCAGAAATATTCCACGCCGCCGCTCTTCATTGACTCAAATATGACTCAACCTGTGAAGGGTTCGGTTTTTCTTGTAAATACTCAGTGTCCACCACAACACCCCCATTGGGCATTTTTGCAACAGAACCGTATTTGTGGGCACAAAAAAACCGACCTGCACAAAGAATATATATTCTTCGGCAGCTCGGCCATCTCATCAGATTGACGAGGTTTAAGATCCGCAGCTTTCCGTCCCTACATCACTGTAGGTTTGGCTTTATCGATGTCCTATTTGAATAATTTATACAGCTAATTTTAGTTCTGTCAAATTATAATTTCGGGCCTATAACTGTTTTGGCTCAGCGTGAATAGGACTTTTGGTCCGTTTGTGATAAACCATCACGAGCGGAGGAAAGTCCATGCGAAAGAAACGTCACAATTACACCCCGGAAGAGAAGGTTTCCATTTTGGAGGGAACCATAAGGAAATAAATAGGGACACTTCCCGTATTTCCCGGCGCAATGTTACAAGTAGCGAAAGATAAACTGGGAAGTGACTCTAATATTCCCCATGGCCTGTAATGGTATCACCATTAAATCCATTACGCCGGAATGCTGCATTCCTTCCCTTGAATAGTGCCCTTTTATCACAAATGATTTAAAAAGGTCCCTCTCTCTCCGCCGCGTTCAGGCGAACTTGCGATAAAATCTCCCTGCGCTACACTTTTAAAAAAACAGCAACACCAAGTCTAAGAGGAGGCAGTATGCGTATGCTCATGAACGTCTCAGTTCCGACCGATAGCTTCAATGAAGCAGTCAGAAACGGAACAGTGGGTGCGAAAATAAATCGTATCCTTGAGGAGATTAAACCCGAAGCGGTCTATTTTACCGAGCAGGACGGATTGCGCGGGGCAATCCTGATCGTCAATCTGGATGACCCGGCAAAAATACCGGCTCTAGCCGAACCGTGGTTCTTGACCTTCAACGCCAAAGTGAAGCTCCAGTTCACCATGAGCCCCGAGGACCTGAAACGCGCCGGGTTGGAGGAATTAGGCAAGAAGTGGGGGTAAACCTTGAATATCTTTAAGAAATACATAATTATACTGCATCGGACTTGTCCGGGTAATGTCTGGCGGAAGCACATGGGAATCGAACCCACCGGGGAGATTTCTCATCCCCCCCACCGGTTTTGAAGACCGGGCGGCCCACCAGCGACCGACGTGCTTCCGTAGAAGCCATGTGAGAGTCTGCCTGCTGCTCACAGGATTGGGGAAGGCCTCATTTATACTCTCAGGCGCGGCATCTTTGCAAGCGGTTCAGCGGCGCCGGTCGGGGAGAGGTCATAGGGACCTATGGGACGTATAGGTCCTATAGGTCCTCTGGACCTATGGGGTAGGACAGTCAGTCGATGCGCTGCACCTGGTCCCCCGGACGGATCGTGCCGCCGGTGATGACCCTGACGAAGATGCCCTCCTTGGGCATGACGCAGTCGCCGGCCTGGTAGTAGATGGCGCAGCGGGTATGGCATTCCTTGCCGATCTGGGTCACCTCCAGCAGGGTTTCCCCCACACGCAGGCGGCTCCCCACGGGCAGAGCAACCAGCTCGATGCCGCTGGTGGTGATGTTCTCGGCGAAATCGCCCGCATGCACGTCCAGCCCCAGGGCCTGCATCTTGGCGATGCTCTCCTCGGCCAAAAGGCTCACCTGGCGGTGCCATTCGCCGGCATGGGCGTCCCCCACGATGCCGTGGTTCTCCCGCACCCGGACCTCCGCCACCGGCGTTTTGCGCTCCCCTTTTTTCTCGCTGATGCAGACGGCGACGACCTGTGCCATCCTATCCCCCGATCTGTGCCATGGTAAAATTTTTGTGCCCGTACCCGGTGCAGGAGATGTCGTGCCCCTCCGGCTTCGCCGATACGATCCCTTGCAGAACCCGCGCCAGTTTTTCGGGGGCCGGCGGCCGGAGATAGGGCTTCAGGTCGGTCGCGTCGTCGGAAAACAGGCATCCCTTGGCCTGGCCGGTGGAGGTCACCCGGATGCGGTTGCACTCCCCGCAGAAATGGCCCGACACGGCGGTGATGATGCCGATGGTGCCGCGGGCGCCGGGGATGCGGAAGTCCCGGGAAGGGCCGGCAAAGGCCACCTTGTCCACATGTTCCAGTTCATGGTGCGCCGCGATGCGCTTCAGGATCTCCTCGCCCGGTATGCAGAAGCGTTGCCATCCCTCTTCCCTGACCACCGGCATGTATTCGATGAAGCGCACCGAATTGCCGCGGCTCCGGGTCAGCTCGGCGAACGCCGGGACCTCCTTGTCGTTGACCCCGGCCATGACGACCATGTTGATCTTGGGCGGCGGGAAACCGGCCCGTTCGGCCGCATCCAGCCCCCTCAGCACCGCATCCAGGTCGCCGCCGCGGGTGATGGCGCTGAAGGTCTTCCGGTCGAGGGAGTCGAGGCTGACGTTCAGGCGCTGCACCCCCGCTGCGTGCAGATCGGCGGCCATCCGCTCCAGCAGGAGGCCGTTGGTGGAGAGGGCCAGGTGGCGCAGACCGTCGATCCTGGCCAGGCGGGAGAGGAAAGGGACGATGCCGGCCCGCACCAGCGGCTCGCCGCCGGTGACGCGGATCTTCTCAATCCCCAGGCCCACCGCGGTTTCGGCGATCAGCAGCAACTCCTCGTAGCGCAGGATCGCGTCATGCCCCTTCTTGGGGACCCCCTCGGCGGGCATGCAGTAGGAACAGCGCATGTTGCAGCGGTCGGTCACCGACAGGCGCAGGTAGTTAATGGTTCTCCCGATGGAGTCAGTCAGTTGCACGGATGATCCGTTCCTCCACGAAATCAGCCACCTGTGCAGGGCTGTTGAGGTCCAGCACCGGCACATCCAGGTTCAAAGGTTCATCGCTGGCCACCGCCAGAAGGCACGGGTCATGCTCCTCGCCCCGGCAGAGCAGGGTTGCGCTCCGCTCCCCGCGATGGACCTCGATCTTGGGGAGCCCGCTCTTCTTGAAGCCTTCCGTCAGGACTACGTCCACGTCGTTGAAATAGGTGGCGATCAACTCCTCGATGGTGGGGGAGGCGTCGTGCTTCTTGATTACTGCCAGCTTTTCCGGCGAGGAGATCAGCATGGTGTCGGCGCCGGCCTGGGTCAGGCGGTGGCTGTCCTTGCCCGGATGATCGATGTCGAAGCGGTGGGCGTCGTGCTTGATGACCCCCACCCGGTACCCCCGGCTCTTGAGTTCGGTGATAACCTTCTCCAGCAGGGTGGTCTTGCCGGTGCCTGATTTTGCTACGAATGAAACGGCGTGCGTGGTCATGGATACCTCGGGATTGGAGTGGCCTGGTTCACGGCGTCGCGGCCGGGGTGTTGTTCCTGAAGGGGTCATCCCCGACAACGATGGCCTCGGGGTGGCTGTAGACGGTGAACCTGTTGCCTTGCACGTAGCCGATGAGGGTGATGCCGGCCTGCTCGCACATGGTTATGGCCATATCGGTCGGGGAGGTGCGGGAGGCGATCATGGCGATGCCCAGCAATGCCGCCTTGGCCGCCATTTCGGTGGAGATCCGGCCCGATGTGACCAGCAGCTTGCCGGCCAGGTCGATGTTCTTTATAAGCGCTTCGCCGGCAATACGGTCCAGGGTGTTGTGCCTGCCGATATCCTCGGCGGAGAGGATGATTTCCCGGTCGTCGCCCACCGCAGCCGAATGGATGCCGCCGTGGCTGCGATATTGTTCTGCCCGGCGGTTCAACCCGTCCATCAGGGAAAAAACCGTAGCCGCCGCCACCCGTCCGGGCGCGGCCGGGACGCGCCGGGCATCGGCAAAGGGGAGGTTGAAGGCAATGCCGGTTCCGCAGCCCGAGGTGAGGACCGGTTTGAGCTGTTCCGGCAGTTCCCCCTTGATGCGCACGTTGGCGGTGCCGGAATCCTCACACACCGACAGCATGTGGAAATCGTCGATTGAGTTCACGAACCCCTGCAAGCGGAGAAAACCGGCCACCAGGAAGCGGAGTTCGTGTGGCGAGGCGATGAGGGTCGCTATCTCGCGGCCGTTGACATGGAGCACGACCGGAAACTCGCGGACGGTTTCGCCCTGCTGTTCTTCGAGCCGGCCCTGGTGGTACAGATGGACTGTCTTCATGCGCTTATCATATCATCGCCCGAATCTTCCGGTCAACCCAACGGTAACGGCATGGCTCATGAAACCTCTTGACCTCATCGCCGTTCAGGCGGAGGTCCACAGGTGTTGAGCCGCATAGGCGCGCCATGGCCGCCAGGTATCGGCTCGATCGCGCAGTTCGGATGCGGAATAGGCACGCCCTTCCCGACGGAGCATGGCGCGCATGAGACCGATGTCGGCGGCGGGAAAGGCGTCCGGTTCATGCAACTGGCGCAACGCGATATACTGGGCCGTCCAATCCCCGACGCCGCGAATCGACCGCAAACGCCGGACAGCATCCTCCAGCGGGCTGTTGGCGTCGAGAAGATGCGGATCGGCAATGACGGCAGCCGCTACCGCGGAGAGGGCCGCCGCCCGGCTCCGGGGCATACCGAGGGATGTGAGTTCTGCTTTTGCCACAACATCCGGCCGCGGGAACAGATGCGTCAGATTCCGATCCGGTGTTACCAGGTGCTCGCCGTAAGCTGCGACCAGGCGCCCCGCCAGGCGTGCAGCGGCGGAAACGGTGATCTGCTGCCCCAGTACGGCGCGGATTGCCAACTCGAAGCCATCCCATGCACCCGGCACCCGCAGGCCCGGCCGGGCCTCCACCAGGGTGGCCAACACCGGGTCCTGGGTGAGAAAGGCGTCGATGGCCACCGGATCGGCCGCAAGATCGAACACGCGCCGAAGCCGTGCGATGATGGTCGGCAACGACGAGAGCCGGGGGAATCTCACGGTTGCGCGGAGCGCGTTGCCGTCGCCCTGTTCGACTAAAACCGTTCCCTGGATACCGTCCAATTGCACCGAACGCATATACGAGTCTGCTGTGACGAATTCTATGCCGGGAATGGCCCGCCTGCGCAGGAATTCAAGCATCGCGTGCCAGTCGTAGGGCGGTTTGTAGCGCATGAGAAGACTGATTTCGCCCAGGGGACCGGATGGAACCTCCGGTCCGCCGGTTTTTCTGAGATCGCGGGGCGTACGTCCGAATAGCGCCAGGAACGCTTCATTGAACCGGCGGATACTCCCGAAGCCTGCAGCGAAAGCGACATCCGACATGGGCAAACGGGTTTCGTGGATGAGCTGTTTGGCGAGCAGGATGCGGCGGGTCTGGGCGACGGTCACCGGCGTTGCGCCAAGATGTTGCCGGAAGAGGCGCCGGAGTTGCCGATCACCCACGCCGAGACGAGCGGCAAGGTCAGCAACGCCGGCCTCGTCCAGGGCACCCAGCTCGATCAGGGCTAAAGCGCGCGAAACGGTATTCGATGTGCCGCGCCATGCCCCCATGTCGGGCGCCGTCTCCGGCCGACAGCGCAGGCACGGGCGAAAGCCGGCCTCCTGAGCTGCTGCCGCCGTGGGGAAGAAAATCACATTCTCAGATCGGGGCGTCCGGGCCGGGCAGACCGGACGGCAATAAATGCGCGTGGTCGTCACGCCTGTGAAAAAACGGCCGTCGAAACGGGTATCGCGCAGGCATATCGCGCGGTAACATGCATCATGATCCAGTTTCATAAATAAATAGTGACATGGACTGCTAAGGTTGTCTAGCGGCTTTCGGACATTCATGTGGGGCGGGGGGCGACGATGTCAATGTCCGAAAGCCGCCAGACATCGATCCCTCGGGGGGTTATCATCATCTTAAACAAGAAAGGAGCGATGACCATGACTGTTCATCAATTTATCCTTGAACACCTCGACACTCCCATCGGCCGGATGCTGATCGTGACCGATGCCGATTGCTGCGTGCGGGCACTCGATTGGGAGGACCACGAACAGCGCATGCTGGATATCTTGAGGATACACTACGGCGGGAACGCGGTCCGGTTGTGCGAGGCGTCACGGCCCTCTGCCGCACGGCGCTCCCTCCAGGCATATTTCGAAGGCGACATCGGTGCAATCACGGACCTGGCGACAGCGACCAACGGTACGGATTTCCAGCGCGCGGTCTGGTCTGAACTACGCCGCATCCCGGCCGGGCAGGCTATCAGTTACGCCGCCCTGGCGGCCCGGATAGGGCGTCCAACGGCAACGCGCGCCGTCGGACGCGCCAATGGCGCGAATCCCATTCCTGTGGTAGTTCCGTGTCACCGCGTGATCGGCATGAACGGTTCCCTGACCGGTTTTGGCGGTGGCCTGGATCGCAAACGCTGGCTGTTGGATCATGAGAGCGCCTGGGCCGCTTCTCACGGCGATTCGTCATCGTGACCGGTAAACGGAAGGGCAGCCGGTCAGGCCTGCCCAGGAATCTTTCCCGACAGCTCTTCGTCTGGTTTTGTGGACGTATTTGCTAACTCGCGTAAATTGTCTTCATTGTATCGATTTGGGAATAATCAGGAGACATTGCGATTTACTGTTTCCCCAAGACAAATAATTGTGTAATGTCACAGGGGTTTCCCGTGATTCTGTGACGGCCATCACATTTTTCCCATTACCCTCCATGAGATAGTAAAAAAAAACAAAGTCCCGCACGCAGTCAGGGTAACCGCAGATGTTTGCAATCACCGGCCTGCACCCGGCAAAGGTCTATTGTGCGTCTTATCTACAGCCTCATTTCACTCTGCCTGTTTTTTCCCGCCTCGATCCTCTTCGCATCCGACGATGTGCAGGTTTACGACCACATCGCCACTATCGATCATCTCATGGAGCGGGCCATCTCAAACAACCTCATCGCCGGCGGCGTTGTTGTGATCGGCGACCACACCGGCATCCTCTCCAGCACGGCCCGCGGCCGGTTTACCGCCAACCCCGATGCGCCGCTGCTCGATGAGCAGACCATCTTCGATCTCGCCTCCCTGACAAAGGTGATTGCAACCACGCCGGCAGTGATGAAATTGTTGGATGAAGGGCAAATCTCCCTGTCGGATCCCCTTTCCCGCTGGTTTCCCGAATTCAAAGGCTCTGAAAGGGAAAGCATCACCATCCTCAATCTGTTGACCCATACTTCGGGTCTTGCCGACTTTGATATGAGTACGGAACAGGCCATGGAAACCGCCGTCCGGAGAGCAGCGGCGGAAAAGGGCCAGCAGTGGGGCAGCGGCTTCAAGTATGCCGATATCAACTTCATTCTGCTGGGAGAACTCGTCCATCGGGTTTCCGGCAAGACCTTGGACGCCTTTTGCCGTGATGAACTCTATGTGCCACTTGTCGTCCCCGAGACCATGTTTCTGCCGACACCGGCCCTTGCTAACCGGATCGCCCCGACGCTGGGAGGCACGAGCGGAACCGTTCAGGACCGGAATTCGCGCCGTCTTGGCAGTGTCGCGGGTCATGCCGGCCTCTTCAGTTCCGCACAGGACCTGGCCCGGTTTGCCCGTCTGATGCTGGATGGAGGCGCGATCGACGGCAGACGCATCCTGTCCGAGCAGGCGGTGAAACAGATGACCTCCCCGCTGTTATGCGGCAACGGCACCGTGGTGCGCGGCCTGGGATGGGATATGAATTCCCCCTTCTCATCGCCGAAGGGGAGATTATTCTCCGAGGCGTCCTTCGGCCACACCGGATACAGCGGTTCTTCAATCTGGATAGATCCGAAGCAGGATCTGTTCGTGATACTGCTGACAACCCGGCTGAACTACCAGGACATCAGGCAGTTCAATCAACTGCGCAGTGACATCTCCACCATTGCCGTGGCAGAGTTCCGCCAACCCGACGCCCGGCAAATGCTCACGGCACTCCCTGAAATTACGCGGGTAACCGCGAGACTGCACCACCGACCGGGACATCGTGGCATTCGGACCGCCTCACATCGCATCAGGATGGTTGCGGCTTTATCTGAAGCACACTCCAGGACCCATCGCCAGTACGGCAGAAAAAGCGGCAAACATCGTCATAAATCACACGGCCTGACCCACCGGGCGTAAATCCCGAATCACACCCCTCCTGAGCTGACAGCAGCCTGATCACTGGTTGAGATTACCACATACCGTGTTTTTGTGATTTCCTCTGTGTCTCTGCGTCTCTGTGGCCGAACTGCCGATTATAGGCTTAAGGTTTGGCGATGTTCGCCACGGTCAGCCGGGAGATGCAGACGAGCTTGTCCCTCTCGTCATTGATCCTGATCTCCCAGAACTGGATCGTCTTTCCCACGTGGATCGGCCTCGCGATGCCGGTGACCCAACCTTCATTGACGCGGCGTATGTGGGTCGCGTTGATTTCGAGTCCCACGACCCTCTGCCGCTCCCGGTCCACGCACAATTCGGCTGCGATGCTCCCCAGGGTCTCGGCCAACGCCGCCGAGGCCCCTCCGTGGAGGATGCCGGTCGTCTGTTTTGTCCTGTCGTCCACCGGCATCCGTGCCTTCACATAATCGTCGCCGATCTCCAGGTATTCCATTCCCAGATGCTCCATCAGGGTGTTTCGCGATCTCTCCCTGATATCTTCCAGTGTGGCCGGGGATTTCCAGATGGGCATGGCGGCCTCCTTTCTATGATATCGCTGACCGGTTGAGAGAAGCCCAAACGCGGCCGATTCCGGCCATGGAAGAAGGGTAACAGAGAGGTGAAGGGTGTCAATAGGAACTATAGTTCCGTCTGCGTGGCGAATTGACATCGAACAACTCAAGGGTATTATTTAATCAGCATTTTGGGATGTTGTGCAAGTTGCACGGAGGTGATTATTTATGCGATCTTTCCTGATAATGATTTTTGCCGCGGCTCTTGTCCTCTCCTTCAACCTGTCGGTCATGGCGGCTGCTCCGGACCATGTGGGGATCGTAAAATCCCTGGCCGGCGATGTCGCGATTGTGAGAAACGACACCCACATAAAGGCTGAGACGAACATGAAACTCCTGAAAGGGGATCACATAAGGACAGGGAACAATGGCAAGGTCGGACTGATATTTGAGGATGACACTGTCATCTCCATCGGTCCGAACAGCAGGATAGTGATAGAGGATTTTTTGTTCCAGCCGAGCGAGAAGCGGATGTCCTTCATCACCAGAATCATCCAGGGGACCATATCCTATCTGTCCGGACAAATAGCCAAACTTGCACCGAGCTTTGTGCGGATTGAAACACCGCAGGCAACGGTCGGGTTGAGAGGGACTCACGTTCTGGTAAAGGTCGATTGAATCAAACGGGAGGAGAGGGAAATGTCCAACAGGTTACGAATGGCCCTGCTTTCTGTCCTGATTGTTGTCGTCAGCGGGTGCGCCGGCGGAACGATGGTGGTCCTGGCACCGAATCCGGATGGGAAGACCGGCGCCATCACCGTTTCCAACCAGGCCGGCAGCGTAGTTATCGAATCCCCCAATCAGGCGACAACGGTCAAGAACAGTACCCAATCGCCACCTCCTCCGGTCGGCATGAGTCAAGAGACCATAAATGGACTCTTTTCAGATGCACTCTCGATACAGCCCAAACCTCCGGTCCACTACATTCTCTATTTTGAAAAAGACCTTTTGCTCACTTCTGATTCTGCCGGGCTCCTGCCGGTAATCCTGACAGCCATCAAGGAGAGGAATTCAACCGATATCTCCGTTGTCGGGCATACGGACACTCTTGGGAGCAGGGAGTACAACATGACCCTTTCAAAAAACAGGGCAAACTGCGTCAGGGACCTGCTGGTCCAAAAGGGGGTCGATCCCAATTACATCAAGACCACTTCCCACGGGAAAGAAAACCCATTAATAAAGACGGAAGATAATGTGAGCGAACCGAGGAACCGAAGAGTGGAAGTTGTCGTAAGGTAACGGTCTTACCGTGAATGACAAGACTCCCGACAATCACTCGAAAAGACTGACAAGGACGTTACAGACCTCAGGACTATTTTTGAGTCTTGCTGTAGTTGCAGTCTATCTTATCAACCCTTCCTTTGTCGAATCGATAAACAATAAGGCTACCGACGCCATTTTCTCTTTTTCCAGGACAACAACCGCATCCGGTTCCGTGTTGATAGTTGACATCGACGATACGAGTCTGGCGAAATACGGCCAATGGCCGTGGCCCAGATACCGTCTGGCGAAGTTGCTGCAAAAAATCAGTGGGATGGGCGCAGGAAGTATCGGCCTTGACTTGATCCTGGCGGAAGCGGACAGCACGTCACCCGGAAATTGGCAATCCACTATCGCGCGGGAACTCGGTTACAAGATCGACATGTCAGCGGTTACTCCGGGATTGGCCGATTATGACCGATACCTCGCAGAAACGCTGTCAAAAGGGCCATATGTTCTCGGTTACGAATTCCTTTTCACGGATAACAGATGGTTGAAGCCCTGCGGTTTACATCCACTCAATACTCTCTGGGTCAACACCAGTAATGCGGAACTGATCAAGTCTGGCCTTTTTGCGGCCAAAGGCGTTGTCTGTAACCGCACGTTGTTTTCCAACGCCGTATCCTACTCGGGGTTTCTTAATGCAACCCCGGATTCGGACGGGATTCTCAGGCGTATCCCAATACTGATCCGGTTCGAGGGGAAGCTGTTCCCTTCGTTTGCTCTCGCGGCGCTGATGCAGTCGGGAAAGATCACCCAGATACAGATAGTGCAAAGGAAAAGCGGTCTTCTGGACATTGTCGTCGGCGGGGCGGTCATTCCGATCGACGGGCAGGGGAACGTGACCATCAATTTCGGCAGCGGCTCCGGAGCTGTTCAGCGTGTTTCGGCCGCAGATCTCCTGGACGTGGACAGCCGGGTTCCGGTAGCCCGTTTCAAAAACAAGATCATCCTTGTCGGCTCATCGGCCTCGGGACTGGGCAAAATTTACCAGACCCCTGCACTGAAGGTTCATTCGGATGTGGAACTCCATGCCCGATTACTTGAGAACCTGCTGACCGGCCGGGTCGCCGTCCGTTCCGGGGACTTCATCCCTTGGGAAGCCCTGGCAGGTCTTCTTGCAGCGATTCTGGTCTGTATCCTGATCACCAGGATGGAAATCCTCCCGAGCGGGTTGATCGCCACGGCTTCCATTATTGGCTTCTGGACCGGAGCGGGCGTGCTGTTCCAGAGAACAGGGGTGTTGTTCTCCCCATTACTGCCGACCTCTCTGGTCGTGCTCAATTATACGGTCCTAACGATCCTGAAGAGTTGGAAGAACCAGTAGTATTCGAGGCATCAGGCTGATGACGCCTTGCTTCTGCTCAAAACCAGCGAAAACAACCTTAATTCCATCATAAAATCAGTTCCGGACATCATCTTCCGTCTGGATTCGAATGGCCGCATTACATTCATAAGTCCCGCCATATCCAAGTACACGGACTCTCCCGACAGGCTTATCGGGCATCAGATTTTCGATCTGGTTGCGCCGGACGATCTGGATAAGGCCAGGTACCGGCTTAACGAGAAGCGCACCGGTGAAAGGGCCACCTATGGCTTGGAAATCCGGTTGCTGTTGCCGCACCATCAGGATGGAAATGTCGAAGACATGGGTTATTTCAGCGTATCCGCCGAGGGTATCTACCGTGGAGACACCCCCGCTGCTTCGAATTTTGTAGGGACCCAAGGGATAATGAGGGACATCACGGAGCAGAAAAAACTGGAAGAGAGGTTGCTTCGTGCCCAGAAGATGGAGGCAGTGGGAAACCTTGCCGCAGGGGTTGCTCATGATCTGAACAATATCCTGTGCGGGCTGGTCGCATATCCTGAACTGCTGCTGCTCGAATTGCCGGAAGGCAATCCTTTGCGGGACAAGATAGCAGCCATCCAGAAGACCGGCCTTAAAGCCGCTGAGATAGTAGAAGACCTCCTGTCGCTGGCCCGTCGCGGGGCCAAGGTTTCCGAAATTGTAAACCTCAACATGATCATATCCGACTATCTTGCATCCCCTGAGTTTGCAAAAACAAGGCAGTACCATCCGAACATCACCCTTGAAGCGGATCTTGCCCCGGACCTAATGAACACGATAGGGGCCCGGGCGCAATTCTCGAAGGCAATCATGAACATTCTGAACAACGCCGCAGAGTCGATGCCTGCGGGAGGCACTCTCCGCGTCTCATCATACAACAGTTGTCTCGATACGCCGTTGGATCTTTACGAGACGATTCCGGCAGGTGAGTATGTCTGCGTGGACGTCGTTGACGAAGGGGTGGGGATTGCCAAGGAGGATCTGCAAAAGATTTTTGAACCGTTTTACAGCAAAAAATCGATGAAGCGTAGCGGTTCCGGGTTAGGAATGACGGTCATCTGGGCTACCATAAAGGACTACAACGGCTACATCGATGTTCAGAGCAGAGAGGGAGAAGGGACACGGATCGTTCTCTATCTGCCGTCCACACGCGAAAATGAGGAGACGAACCCCCAAAGAATGGGGCTGGAAGAGTATCTTGGCACGGAAGAGGTACTTGTTGTGGATGATATGCCGGAACAGGCCGAGATCGCAACAAAGATGCTTGCAAAACTCGGCTACAAAGTAACCTCTGTGGCCAGCGGCGAAGCGGCAGTTGAAAGTATTCGCCGCAAAAAGTCTGATCTGGTTGTCCTGGATATGATAATGCCTGGCGGGATGGACGGATTGGACACCTACAGGCGGATCATTGAAATCAGCCCCGGTCAACGAGTCGTCATCACGAGCGGATTCTCAGAATCCGAGCGGGTCAAGACGGCTCAGCAACTAGGCGCAGGGAGCTATATTCGAAAACCTTACACGATGGAAAAATTCGGGGTTGCGGTGAGGAGGGAGTTGGATAAGGGTAATCAACGGTCAGCTTAATTTAGGCCCTGCTGCACTTGCGTCGCCGCGCCTTGGCACCAGGGCGCAAGCGGGAGAGGAAGGAAGCTGTCGAGCCCTACGATTTCCGTAGATCTATCCGGGGTGAGGATCGCCATGAGATGCCGGGACAGTTCATGCAGCCGTTCAAAGGGCATAGGGATTACCATGCCTATCTTACCACTAATTAGTTTCCATCCTGAAACGCAGGATGAGAAACTACTGGTTTCCGATTATGTGTCGCTCTCAGAGTCTGAGAACAGGAAGAAATTTCCCGAGGAATAGATGCCCCGGAGTCCGAGGAGGTTATAGGCGATTCTCCCGTGTACCGGTGATCCGTCGACTGTTTGAGCCTCTTCGAATTCTTCCGTCAGGAGCAATTCCTCTTCCTCGTCCCAATCTCCCCAGATGCTCCCCTTAGGCGACTCGATGGCGGCCATTTCCTTGTTGTACCAGATGGTCATCCGCCTCGAACTGTTTACAGATGGTCCATCTACGGCATAAACCGAGATGTCGTCCCCTCCCTCGATTTGGCCCAGTTGATCCGCAGGGACGGTTTCCCTGATCATCTTGGCGTTCTGCAAGGAAACTGACACATATTCTATAAGCGCCTCCGGTTCTTCCTGGTATTCTGAAAGATCCACCCGAATGCATGTGAGCATTGTCGTATCCTCCTTTTATTCCTTGCTGGAATTTTACGGATACACGGTAGCATCGGAAAATTGCAGTCTAACTACAGGTGCGTGACTTTTGGTAAATATTTTAGTCTGAAACGGATTCGAACCTCCAAGATATGGGATTATTAATAGGTTCCGGAATTGTGCGTATCAAAGGGGGGAGTCCCCCGGAAACCGGGTCGGTGTTCCGGGGGAAAGGTCGTTGAAGGGAGTTACTGGTTTGCGCTACGTCTTCCGAAGGACACGGCATAGGCGGCGTCGCGCGCAGCGATCAGCGGGTCGTCGGACGGCTCAATGCCGTCGGTCAGCCGCCCAGGCAGGAACAGCAGTTTCCTCTCTGCAGCGGCGCTGTCGGCGACGGTCCTGTCGATAGTCAGCACACCGAGATCAACGACCTTGCGGTCATCAGGCCATGCCTGGGTTGCGTCATTCGTGGGGTCGCCGGCTACGGCAAGCTGCGCCTTGATATGGAATGTCACCGGCCCCTTGGCGAGGCGTGCGGGGAGATCGTTCATCAGGTAGTTGGGCGATTGTTTCGCTGCATCCTCCTTGCTCAGGTGCACGACCTTTTCCGGGGCGATGATGTAGCGGAAGGCCTGTTTGTGGCCGGCCTTGTTGGTGAACACGAACGCGTCGATGCCGAAATACTGCTCGTCGGCGAAACTGGCTGGTGTGCCGAGCGTTGCAGTGGCTTTCGCCACACTGGGATGGCTGGCGAGGAACGCCTTGAGCTGGGCCGACATGGGCGCACCGGGGGGGCTTGAGGCGGCTGCCAGTTGCAGGTCACGGAAATCCTCCGCTGTCGCCACGGGGAGGAACTTGAACGCGTTGGCGACGATATCGCTTTCACCTCCACCGGGGAGGTGGAACTTGATCGCCATACCGTGGGGATTGGCCATCGCTGAGGCATCGGACAGATAGGGTCCGCCCGAATCGGAAAAACGCACGGTTACCGGGAGCTTCCCACCGGCGAACAATGGCGATCTGCTCAGGCTGGCGGCTTTCGGCGAGGCCTTGAAACTTCCCTCCACAACGATGCCCTTGGCGTGATTCGCCCGGAAGCCGGGATGCACGCCAAAGTTTTTGTTCAGCGCATCGACGACTTGGACGGCAACGGGCGCATCGTCCGCGCGCACCCAGGCCGGAATGCTCGCCGCAATCGTCAGTGCCAACGCGGCCGCAAGGGTGTTCCTGGTCAAGTAAGCCATAAGGTGTCCTCCTTTGTCAGGGTTGTTCCAACCTGTTTGCTGTTGAGTTGCTGATTCTATATACAACACTTACCCGGAATTTCAACCAAGGACACGGCCGTCCGCACGCAGACCCCTTTGACATCACCTGTTACGGCGGTAAACTTCCACTGGGAAACCTGAATCCGTGACGCCTCCACGGCTCCACTCGCTTAGCATGCCTCAGTCCCGCGTTGTCGGCCGTGTCCCCGGCGGGTCGGAGGACGCGCGGCGCAGCCGGCAAGGTACTGCACGGGCGGCGTTGGACGCAGGCCCGTCGCTCGCTCCGCCGTTCCAGCGCCACGAATTCAGGTTTCCGCCTGTGTGGGAAATTCGCTGCAAACGCTCATGCCGCTTGCGCGTCAGAGGAGGCACGATGGGTAACATTGTTTCGGCACGCGCCCTGATGGGCATCTCTCTCGGCTTTCACATCATCTACTCCACCATCGGGGTCGGCCTGCCGCTCCTGCTGATGATCGCCGAATGGCTGTCGCTACGCACCGGGGATGAGCTCTATCACCAGCTTGCACGCCGATGGATACGTCCTGCGGGCGTCCTGTTCGCCATTGGCGCGGTCTCCGGCACGGTCCTTTCCTTTGAACTGGGACTTTTGTGGCCCCGCTTCATGGCGTTCAGCGGCCCACTCATCGGCCTCGCCTTCTCAATGGAGGGGTTTGCCTTCTTTACCGAGGCCATCTTTCTCGCCCTCTACATCTACGGCGCCCAAAGGCTCTCCCGGGGGATGCTCTTCTTCTGCACCATTCCTCTCACCGTTGCCTCCGCCGCCTCGGCGGCATTTGTCATCAGCGCCAATGCCTGGATGAACACCCCCGCCGGTTTCACCCTTGCGAACGGGGTCCTTGCCGATATCCACCCCATGCAGGCCTTTGCCAACCCTGCATGGGCCCATGAGGCGGTGCACGGGACCCTGGCGGCCTACGTTGCAACCGGCTTTGCCATGTCCGGCGTGTCTGCGGCGGCCCTGCTGCGCGGCCGCAACCGCGACCTCAACAAGCTCGCCCTGACGCTCTCCCTCGCGGTTGCCTCCGTATGCCTCCCGCTCATGCTGATCTCGGGGGACTGGGCCGCCACGACCCTCGCCGTACAGCAGAAACCCAAGCTGGCGGCCATGGAAGCCCTTTTCAACACGACCAGGGGCGCGCCGCTCATCATCGCCGGCTGGCCGGACCCCGCTTCGGGCAAGGTGCTGTTCGGTATCAAGATCCCCAGGATGCTGAGCCTCCTGGCCCACCGCGATCTTGACGCCGTCGTCGAGGGCTTGGACGCCTTCCCCCCCGGCACCGCCCCTGACCCGCAGCTCGTCCACCCCTTCTTCGACCTGATGGTGGGCTCCGCCTTCATCATGATGGGGACGGCCGCATGGTTCTGGCGGCAGCGCTGGAGACGCCGGGAGGTAGCGCAGGATACATGGCTTCTGCGGGCGGTCCTGTTCGCCTCGCCGTTCGGTATGATCGCCCTGGAGAGCGGGTGGCTCGTCACCGAATTCGGCCGCCAGCCATGGATTGCCCAAGGCCACATGCGTGTGGCGGAAGGGGTGACGACCCAGACCGGCATCGGTCTGGTGCTCCTCACCTTCCTCATGGTCTACCTGGCGCTCACAGCGGGTCTCCTGTGGCTGCTGCTCAGGCCGGTCACGGCGGAAACAGGGATGGAAACGAAGCAGGAGGTTCGGCATGTGGAGCCTTGAGAACCTGGCTGGCGGGGCC
>JBEKFJ010000012.1:0-24515 GCA_050013355.1 Oryzomonas sp. | reverse complement strand
GCGGATAAAGGCTTCACCGCTGGTGGCGCCGTAGAAGGCCACATTGCCGGCAATGATGTTCTCTTCCGCCTTGAACGGCGACCCCTTGGGAGGATAGACCAGGATTGTGCCGCCGCTGAGCCCCTTGCCCAGGTAGTCGTTGGCGTCGCCGCACAGCCCCAGCGTGACGCCGCGGGGGACGAATGCGCCGAAACTCTGGCCGGCCGAACCGGTGAACAGCAGGTTGACGGTCCCGTCCGGGAGCCCCTGGAGGCCATGACGGCGGGTGATCTCGTTGCCGAGGATCGTCCCCACCACCCGGTCGATGTTGGTGATGGGCAGTTCTGCGGCAACCCGCTCACCGTGTTCGATGGCGGGTTTGCAGAGGTCGAGAAGCCTCGTCATGTCGATGGACTTCTCCAGGCCGTGGTCCTGGGGCTCCGTGCAGTAGCGTCCCACATCCGGGCCGACCTGGGGCTGGTAAAGGATATTGGAGAAATCGAGCCCCTTGGCCTTCCAGTGGGCTATGGCCTTTCGGGGCTCCAGAACATCCGCGCGTCCGACCATCTCGTTCAGGGTCCGGAAACCGAGTTTGGCCATGATCTCGCGCAACTCCTGGGCCACGAAGCGCATGAAGTTGACCACGTGTTCCGGCTTGCCTGTGAAATTGGCCCGCAGGGCCGGGTCCTGGGTGGCTACGCCGGTCGGGCAGGTGTTGCTGTGGCAGACACGCATCATGATACAGCCGAGGGAGACCAGCGGCGCGGTCGCGAAGCCGAACTCCTCGGCCCCCAGCAGGGCGGCGATGGCCACGTCGCGGCCGGTCTTGAGCTGGCCGTCCGCCTCGATGACGATGCGGCTGCGCAGGTTGTTCAGGACCAGGGTCTGATGGGTCTCGGCCACGCCCAACTCCCATGGGAGGCCGGCATGTTTGATACTGGATACCGGCGAGGCGCCGGTGCCGCCGTCGTAACCGCTGATCAGCACCACGTCGGCATGGGCCTTGGCAACGCCGGCCGCGATGGTGCCGACCCCCACCTCCGACACCAGCTTGACGCTGATGCGGGCGCGGCGGTTGGCGTTTTTCAGGTCATGGATCAACTCGGCCAGATCCTCGATGGAATAGATGTCGTGGTGCGGCGGCGGTGAGACCAGACCGACCCCCGGCGTGGTATGGCGAGTCTTGGCAATCCAGGGGAACACCTTCTGGCCGGGCAGTTCGCCCCCTTCGCCCGGTTTGGCCCCCTGGGCCATCTTGATCTGGATCTCCCGGGCATTGGAGAGATAGTCGCTGGTAACACCGAAGCGGCCCGATGCCACCTGCTTGATGGCGCTGTTCTTGGAATCCCCCTGCTCGTTGGTCCAGGTAAAGCGCTCCGGGTCCTCCCCCCCTTCTCCGGTATTGGAGAGGCCGCCGATCCGGTTCATGGCGATGGCCAACGCCTCGTGGGCCTCCTGGCTGATGGAACCGTAGGACATGGCGCCGGTCTTGAAGCGCTTCATGATCTCTTCCACCGGCTCGACCTCCCCGATCGGCACCGGGACCGCCGTTTCCCGGAAATCCAGCAGGCCGCGCAGGGTGTAGAGGCGGGTGTCCTGCTCGTCGATCAGCGAGGAGAATTGCTTGAATTCATTGTAGTCGCCGTTGCGGACCGCTTTCTGAAGCGTGCTGATGGTAAGGGGGTTGTACTGGTGTTCCTCCCCGTCCTCGCGCCACTGATAGACACCGCCCGCATCCAGGGCGGGGTCGGCGGGCACCCGTTCGGGCCAGGCACGGCGGTGCCGCGCCAAGAGTTCGGCGGCAATCCCGTCAAGGTCGGTGCCCCCGATGCGTGACGGCGTCCAGGTGAAATAGTTGTCGATCACCGACTGATGCAGGCCGACCGCTTCAAAGATCTGGGCGCCGCGGTAACTCTGCACGGTGGAGATGCCCATCTTGGCCATGGTCTTGACGACCCCCTTGATGGATGCCTTGATGAAATTTTTGACCGCCTTCTTGTAGGTGATGTCCGTCAGCATCCCCTGCCGGATCATGTCGTCGAGGGACTCGAATGCCAGGTAGGGGTTGATGGCGTTGGCGCCGTAACCGAGCAGCACGGCAAAGTGGTGAACCTCGCGCGGCTCGCCCGATTCGAGCACCAGCGAAACCCGCGTGCGGGTAGCTGTCCGAATAAGATGATGATGAAGCCCGGAAACCGCCAGCAGGGCGGGAATAGCGGCATGTTCCCTGTCAACGCCGCGATCGGAGAGGACCAGAATGGTGGTGCCGGCCTCGACCGTTATGATGGCTGCCTCGAAAAGCCTCTCCAGGGCCTTCTCCAAGCCGGCGGTTCCCCCTGCCACCGGGATGAGAAGCGACAGGGTGGCGGCCTTGAAGCCGGGCCGGTCCACATGGCGCAGCTTTTCAAGTTCCTCGTTGGAGAGCAGAGGGTGTTCCAGCTTGATCATGCGGGCGCTGGCGGCGGCCGGCTTGAGCAGGTTGGCCTCGGAGCCGATCAGGGTGGTTGTGGAGGTGATGAGCTCTTCGCGGATCGGGTCGATGGGCGGATTGGTCACCTGGGCGAAGAGTTGCTTGAAGTAGTTGTAGAGCAACTGCGGCTGATCGGACAGCACCGCCAGCGGCGTGTCGGTGCCCATGGAACCGAGCGGCTGGACACCGCTCGCCGCCATGGGCTCCAGTATGATACGCTGATCCTCGAAGGTATAGCCAAAGGCCTGCTGGCGCTGAAGAACCGTATCATGGTCCGGCCCGTACACATGCAGCGCATCGGGCAGATCTTCGAGAAGGATAAGATTATCCTTCAGCCATTGGCCGTAAGGTCTGGCGTCTGCCAATTCGCGCTTGATCTCCTCGTCCGGTATGATGCGGCCCTGTTCCGTATCCACCAGGAACATCCGGCCCGGATGCAGGCGGCCCTTCTGGAGGACGCGCTCCGGCTCGATCGGCAATACCCCGGCCTCGGAAGCCATGACGACCAGATCATCGCTGGTGACATAGTAGCGCGACGGGCGCAAGCCGTTGCGGTCGAGCACGGCGCCGATGCTGCGGCCGTCGGTAAAGGCGATTGCCGCCGGACCGTCCCATGGCTCCATCAGACAGGAATGGTATTCGTAAAAAGCCTTCTTGCCGGGCTCCATGGCCTCATGGTTTTCCCACGGCTCGGGCACCATCATCATGACGGCATGGGGGAGCGAACGGCCGGCCATGACCAACAGTTCCAGGCAGTTGTCGAACATGGCCGAGTCGGAGCCGTCGGTGTTGATGATCGGCAGCACCTTCTTGATGTCGTCTCCGAACAGGTTGCTGGCAAAGAGAGACTGCCTGGCGTGCATCCAGTTGACGTTGCCGCGCAGGGTATTGATCTCGCCGTTATGGGCCAGGAAATGATAAGGATGGGCCCGGTCCCAACTGGGAAAGGTATTGGTTGAAAAACGGGAATGGACCAGCGCCAGCGCCGTTTCCATCGCCGGATCGCGCAGGTCGGGGTAATATTGGTCCACCTGGACCGGCATGAGCATGCCTTTGTAGATCATGGTCCGGCTGGACATGCTGGCCACGTACCAATGCGTGTCCACGCCGGCACGACGGATCTCGTTGATTGCGCGCTGGTTGACGATGTAGAGCTTGCGGTTGAATGACAGCTCGTCCGCGCAATCCGCGCATGCCTTGAGGAACAACTGGCGCACCAGCGGCTCGCTGGCCCTGGCGGTAGCGCCGAGGGAGGAATGATCGGTGGGCACGTCCCGCCACCCGATGATCCCAAGCCCTTCCTCGGCGACGATCTTTTCCAGTATATGGCGGGCGCTGTTGTGCTCGGTCGGATCGGGCGACGTGAACACCATAGCGGCGCCGTAACGGGACGGTTCGGGCAGTTCTATGCCCAGCGGCGCGCAGACCTTGCGCAGAAAGCGGTCCGGCATCTGTATGAGGATGCCCGCGCCATCGCCGGTATTGGGTTCGCAGCCGCAGGCGCCGCGGTGGTCGAGGTTGACTAGGACCGTCAAGGCCTGACGGACGATCTCGTGTGATTTTGCCCCCTTTATGTTGACCACAAAACCGACGCCGCAGGCGTCGTGCTCGAACCGGGGATCATAGAGGCCCTGTTTTTTTGGTGATACGATGGTTTTCATATGGCTGCCTTTTGTAGTGGTGCTGATATCTCGTCATGTGCCGCTCGACGGCGAGGCGGGAAAAGAATGACGTTTTACGGCGCATGTCATTGGCGTGGGGATGTTCAAGCCGGTGTTGAATTGATTAGCATACCGAGAGAAGCCGATATTTTCAATAACAAATACAACTCGTGCAGGAAGACGGACTTGGCACACCCGTTCGGGCACACCGGATCGGCCCGAATGGCAAACCGCGGCAAGGGGCATCCAGGTCACTCGATGCTGAACTCAAAATGGCCGATGGCGTTTCTCTCATGGAGCTTACGGACAAAGGCGGGAGTTGAATAGGTCATGAGGAAAGGTCGAATCGCACCAGGGAAAAGCTGTGGTGTAGTTGCTGGGGCCTCCGGAGGGTGTAGCCATCTGCCGCGACCATACAAAAAAGAGAGCCCTTCTGTACTACACAGAAGGGCTCTCTTTTTATAACTGCCTAAGAACTTATCCGCAAATAAGCTTTGCGGTCTCGTATCTCGTCTTCAGGGCATCTTTCCCTGTCCTTCAGTCGCAAAATCCTCGACGTAGCCCTGCTACGCCTGTGGTTTTTCTCTGTCAGGCCAGGAAAATCCGCCCTAAATCCGAGCACGATACCTGACCAAAGTTATTTACGGACAAGTTCTTAATTAATGTCACCTTTTGGCACCCATTCCAGGCAATTCGTGCACATCAAGGTGGCAGTCAAGGCACTTCGGGAATTTCGCCAAGATCCCTGCCGGATGAACCTGCTTGTGGCACTCGGCGCACTTTGGAATGTAGCCGTGTTTATCATGGTGGCACTGTGCGCAAAGCACCTTGGCATGCTTGCTCGGGGTCGCTTGCCACTTGGCGTAGATCTTGGTGTGGCAGGAACCACAGGTCATTGCCGGCTCATTTACCGGGTACGTGACCATCTTCGGTTTATGCACTGAGTGGCATTTGGTACAGGTTGAGTATTCCTGGCCTTGATAGTGCGGCTTGTGGCACATGGAACATGACGGCTTGAAACCGTGTGAGGTGTGGCACTTGGCGCACCCCAACAGGGAATGTTTGCTTGGAAACTGCACAAGGTCCGCTTTTGGCTTGGCATGGCAGGTCGCACAGGTATTGAGGAGCCGATTGGTCATGGCGACCTTGCGTGGGGCGTGCGGGTTAGTGTGGCATGTGCCGCAGTCCTTGTTTGCCGGGCCGTGGATATCGATATGGCACGACGAACACTTGGGCATCAGCGCATCATAGTTATTTTTCTTCGGATTATAGGCATGAAAGGTCGTATGACACCCTTGACACTCGAATCTATGCCGGCCACCGTTATCCTTCAAAGAGCCAAACTGGCCGATGTGACATTGGGCGCATTGGGTGGGTGAAAGTGGCTCCGGTGTTACGCTGTAAAGATCAGACCTGACGGGTATGTCTACCGTAGCGAATTTAGCCGCAAACGCGACAGACGTGGCCATAAGCACTATCAGCAGGGAACCGAACGCAATTGTCAACTTCCTTGAAACAGCATTTTTCATTCTTCCACTCCTCCTGAGCATGTGTTTTCCAAAAACTGGACTAAGGCTCCGGTCTGCTTAGTTCACCAGCGCCACACCAGATTCAGATTATCACCATTATCATTTCATTGAGTTCACTCCAAAAATTGTCATGTTCTGTTTACATGACAATTTACATGACAATCAAGAAAAAAAGAGCCCTTCCGCCTGATGTGTGCGGAAGGGCTCTTTTTTTTGTATGGTGGGCATAGTTGGGATCGAACCAACGACCTGCCGATTAAGAGTCGGCTGCTCTACCAGCTAAGCTATATGCCCAACGATACCCCGGACTGGTGTCCAGGGCCGAAATTTTTGACGTCCCCTGGCGGACGCACTCGAACTTTTCCGGTTCATTCGAATAAGAGTTTAGCAGGCCAAAGCTTATAAATAAAGCAATTCGAGTCTCAACGCGCAGGCTCTCAGAATGGAGCCAATGTTCGAACTTTTTCACCAAATTTAGATGTTAGAGAAGTATTAACATTCCATACTAATTATCATGCCCATGATGACATATGTGCGTTATAACAGCTTGAATTGATGTACGAGTTGTTGTAACTGTTCCGATTCTTGGGCGAGTTCAGAAGAAGCCGAGGCGGTATCTTCGGCCATTACTGATGTGTTGTGCACCACTTTGGTAATCTGGTGAATATTGGAAGTGATCTCATTGGTTGTGGCGGTCTGCTCCTCGGCAGCGGTGGCAATTTGATTGATCTGCATGGAAACGTCGTTGATTCTGGCCAAGATGGTATCTAACGCCATGCTGGATTCAAAAGACGATGCTGCGCCCTTTTCCACCTCGGAAACACTGTCTGCCATGATTGCCACAGCACCTTTAGTTTCGCTTTGAATTGCCTTGATCATATCGCTGATTTCGCGGGTGGCACGGGTGGTTCGCTCCGCCAGAGCTCGAACTTCGTCGGCAACAACGGCAAAGCCGCGACCCTGCTCACCAGCCCGAGCTGCTTCAATAGCTGCGTTAAGGGCCAGCAGGTTTGTCTGGTCGGCGATATCCTCAATGGTGCCAACAATCTGACCAATCTGGTCGGAGCGGCTGCCGAGACTTTCGACTGTTTTGGCCGCTGTCATGACCAACTCATTAATGCGCCCCATACCATTGATTGTTTCCTGAATCACAGCAACACCAGAGCTTGCCGCTTCACTGGCCTGATCCGACGTTTCGGCAGCCATTTGGCAGTTCTGGGCAATATTGCCCGAGGTGGCGGACATCTCTTCACTTGCCGTGGCAACGGTGGCAGTCTGGGAGACGACATCATCCGTTCCAGAGGCAATCTGTCCGGCGTTCATGTGGAGTTGTCGGGAAGAATTGGCGAGTTGTTCGGAGGTCTTGGCTATCTGGGCAATGATTTCAAGCATGGTGGTCTGGAGGGCACCAATGGCGCGACTGATAGCGCTAAGCTCGGTGTTGTTCTTAGGTGTAATCGGCTTTGAAAGGTCGCCTTTGGTCATTCTGGCGAGATACCCTGATATTTTATTGAGCCCGTCGTTGACCGACCAGATAAGAAGTGAACTGAACACAACCCCCAATGACATAAATATGGCCGTAGAGACAATTGCCACATTCAGCGAAAACGCACGTCCCAATATGGCAGTGCCTATGATGCAGAAACTGTAACAGGCGCAGAGAAGTATGATGCGGGTGCGGATTTTCAATCTCCGATACAAACCCAAAAGAAAACTCATTGTTCCCCCCCCAAAAAAATGTCTCACATATTAATAAAATTCATTACTTATTTATCTGAATCCCAAGAGGATTGCAAGTCCGGACGCGAACCTGGCCGCTCGGAATTACGTCTCACCTTCAGCTTTCTAAAATATAACCATGTATCTGGTGACCGACAATGACATCATAACCAGGGTACGACAAAAATACGGAGTTTATTCAATTCCAAAGCCATCAGCTGAAACCATTAGCAGATTCGAACATCCAACATAATGAATTATAAACTATTTTTAATAGTGCAACATCTAAACACAAGAGTAATAAAAATAAATGGCCGATTTCATTAAGAAATCGGCCATAGTTGTTTTTGGCGTCCCCCGTAGTTTTCTATAGTGGGTATCTAAGAGAAGGCTACATGAAAATTTACATGACAATCAACAAAAAAAAGCCCCGAATATTCCGAGGCCTTGATTTTGGTGGGCATAGTTGGGATCGAACCAACGACCTGCCGATTAAGAGTCGGCTGCTCTACCAGCTAAGCTAGATGCCCAACGAGAAGGCCCTGGACAGGGGGCCAGGGCCGAAATTTTTGGCGTCCCCTACCGGATTTGAACCGGTGTCGCCGCCGTGAAAGGGCGGTGTCCTGGGCCGGGCTAGACGAAGGGGACGTTTTCAGTGGTGAGCCGCGTTGGGATCGAACCAACGACCACCTGATTAAAAGTCAGGTGCTCTACCGACTGAGCTAGCGGCTCAAAGAGAAATGCATTTTTACAACAGAAATAAATTCGAGTCAATAATTATTTTTGCAATCGTAACAATTAATCTCTGGCAATGCCATCGTCCTCCGGCTGGAACTGCGGTGTCAAATTGCCCTTCTTGTCGTTCTTGTCCTGGTACATACGCCTGTCGGCCAACTTGAGAGCGGCATAGATTTCAGATGCGTCATGGGCGGTCGCCACCCCCAGCGACAGGCCGCGCGAGTAACCGTTTTTTTCCTTCCTTGAGCGGCATTCCTCTTGGATGATACGCTGTACCGCCTCCTGAGCGGTTTCGTGATCGGTGCGCGGCAGCAATACCGCGAATTCATCCCCGCCGATACGCGAGACGACGTCGCCGGCCCGAAAGGCTGTCAGGAGCAATTCTGCAGCCATACGGATCAACCGGTCGCCTTCATCATGGCCGTAGTTGTCATTCACCATCTTGAGACCGTCAATATCGGCAATGACGATACTGACCGGAAAGTCCCGGCTGGCTGCCAGCCTGCTCATCTCGGCCTCGAAGTACGCCCGATTGTACAGGTTGGTGAGTGAGTCATGGGTACTGAGATACCGAAGGCTTTCCTCATACTGCTTGCGCTCGGTAATATCCTGGGATACCTTGAGATACTTGATTATAGCGCCCGCGAAATTGCGCAAGGGACAGAACTTTGCCAGTTCCCAGTAGACTTGGCCGTCCTTGCGGCAATTTGCCAGTTCGCACTCCCATTCCTGCCCCCTCATGATGCTGTTCCAGAGCCCCTGGTAAAGTTCAGGGGGATTGAGACCGGAATTGAGGATGCGCGGATTGCGGCCGATGACCTCCTCGGCGCTGTAGCCGGTCACCTTGGTAAACGTCGTATTGACATATTCGATGGTACCCTGGAGATCGGTGATAAGGACCGATGCCGGCGCCTGCTCCATGGCCTGGGAAAGCAGGTTGAGGGTTTCGTCCTGTTTTTTGAGACGACGCTTGAGGTCAACATAATCACAGCATCGGCCGATGGCCTCGGCCAGCTTGTCAAAATCGACAGGCTTCATGATGTAGTGGTTGATGCCGATGGAGACACAATCCAGAAGGTATTCGATATCGCTGAACGCCGTCACAATAACAACTTGGCAATCCGGGCGGAGACGGCGAATCTCACGGGCCATCTCAATGCCGTCCATGACCGGCATCCTGATATCGGTCACCACGACATCGGGGTTATAAATTTTGTATGCCTCAAGCCCCTCTCTGCCGTTGGCCGCAACATAAACCGTTGCGACAACACGCCTGAGCAGTTGAGAAACCGTCTCCCGGGTTGCTTGGTCGTCCTCGACATACAGTAACGACATGTCATTATGAAGAATCATTAGTGACATACCATCGAACTATTTCATGTATAAATACACGTATAATATTAGTGTATCGTATAATCAGCCCGCCGCAAGCGCTGACCAAGGGGAAAGCGGATGGAAAAAATAAGCATTGTACGTTGCAACGACTATGGCTACACCCAAGTGCGGGAGGCGATGATCTCGCTTCTGGAGCCGTTGGGCGGCATTGAGGCCTTCGTGAGGCCGGGTGAGCGGGTATTGCTCAAGCCGAACCTGCTGGCCGCCAAAGTACCGGAAGCGGCCGTGACCACCCACCCCGCCGTTGTGAAGGCTGTTTCGGAATTGCTCAGGGATGCCGGATGCCGGGTGATGATCGGGGACAGCCCCGGCATCGGCGGATTCCGGAAGGTGGCCGACAAAAGCGGCATCAGCCGGGCGGCGCTGGAAAGCGGCGCCGAGTTGGTTGATTTCGACGAGACCATCGAGCTCAAAGGTGAGGGGACTTTCCGCCGTATCGCCATTGCGCGGGCTTACTGGGAGGCCGACAAGATCATCAACCTGCCCAAACTGAAGACCCATGAGATGATGACCATGACCTGCGCCGTGAAGAACTTGTTCGGCGCGGTCGTGGGGGCGGAAAAGCCGGCATGGCACCTCAAGGCCGGAACATCGCGCGAACAGTTTGCCCGGCTGCTGCTGGAGATATACCTGCTGAAAAGGCCTGTCCTGAATATCGTGGATGGTATCGTTGCCATGGAAGGAAACGGTCCCGGAAGCGGCGACCCGGTCGGATTGGGGGCCTTGATTGCCGGCGTCAACCCGGTGGCGGTGGATGCGGTGGCTGGCCGTCTGGCAGGGATACCCGTCGAATTGCTCCACGTGGAGCGGGAAGCGGCGCGGATGGGACTGGCGGGAACGGTTATGGAAGAGATAGAGATTGCCGGCGTTTCTCCCGGCGCCTTCGGCGGGCAGCGGTTCGCGCTCCCCAGCGGCCTGGACGTCCAATTCGGCCTGCCGGCGTTCATAAAAAACGGCCTCAGGCGGCACCTGACGTCATTTCCCGTGGCCAATGCCCGGCGTTGCGTCCTGTGCGGCATCTGCCGGGACGCTTGTCCGCCTGAAGCCATACAAATAACAAACAGCTCCCTGGTGGTCAACCATGGGAGCTGCATTCGTTGCTGGTGCTGCCGCGAGCTGTGTCCCCACGACGCCATGCAGGTTCGGCGGGGGGTGTTGCTGAAGATCGCGACGGCCCTCAGCCGTTCACGACGGAGGGGACACTAAACAGAGCTGTTGAAAAAAACCAGGTTGTTCAAAAATAGTCAGATCGTCGCGCCCGCAGAAGGCCCTGCGGAGGCGTAGCAGCGCTACGTCGCACAAAAGGGCTTTCGAGGACGGCGGCGAGATGGCTGTTTTTCAACAACCTCCTATACATCTTCTTCCTCGCCGCCGAGCGGAATCTCGCGGTAGGCGCGGTCTTCCTCGAAGCGCTTGGTCTGGGCCTGGAGTTTTTCCAGATCGGATTTGCACTTGACACAATGACGCGTGAACGGCATTGCCTTGAGCCGCCCCAGAGGAATCTCCTCTTCACACTCTTCGCAAATGCCGTACTCTCCCTCCTCTATCCTCAGGAGAGCCTCATCGATGTTGTGCAACTTCTCCCGTTCCCGGTCCCCCAACAGAAGCCCGAGTTCACGATCCCGTTCGGATGAAGCCTGATCATAAATGTCGCCGCTCGGCTCTCCGACAGCCGTGGTTTCGGCGCCGTTCTTGACGGTCTTGGATATTTCCCGCAGTGTATCCGCTTTCATTTGCTGAAGGATATCGCTGATTTCTTTCCATTTCTTTTTTGCCGGTTTTGTGGTCATGTTACTCCTCACTCCCGTAGTCTGCTTTCGTACCGCCCCTGAAAAGGGGGCAAACTATTGCAGAAAACATACTATTTGTCAAGCCAAACAACCGGGAGCCGCATCATAAAACTATCTCACCGATCAGATCGTAGTCCGATGAGTCGGTGACCCTGAGAGAGACAATATCCCCAACTTCTGCGGTCCCGGCGGTGATATAGACCTGCCCGTCAATATCCGGCGCCTGGCGCGATGAGCGCCCCCTGAGGAGCAGGTCGGTTTCTTCACTGTACCCCTCCACGATGACCTGCTCCGTGGCGCCGATCAGGGCACGGTTGCGTCGGAACGAAAGCCGCGCCTGGGCACGCATCAGCTTGCGGTAGCGCTCACGCTTGACCCGCTCCGAGATCTGGTCCGGCATTGAGGCTGCCGGTGTATTCTCTTCCCGAGAGTAGCAGAAGACCCCCAGTCGATCAAATTGTGTCTGTTCCACGAACTGCATCAGGCCGGCAAAATCGTCCACCGTTTCTCCGGGAAAACCGACGATCAGGGATGTGCGCAACGCAATGCCGGGGATCTCGCGGCGCAAGGTGGCGATCAGGCCCCGAATCTGCGCCTCGCTGCTCCGGCGCTTCATTCGTTTGAGAACCGGATCGGCGATATGCTGAATCGGAATATCCAGATACTTGCAGATCTTTGGCTCGTCACGTATCAGCTCGATCAGGCTGTCGGTAATCCCATCGGGATACACGTACAGCAGGCGGATCCACTGGATGCCTTCAATAGCGGCCAGCCGGCGCAACAATGTTTCGAGAGTGGCGCCGTCGTCCAGATCGCTGCCGTAACGGGTGACATCCTGGGAGATGACGTTGATCTCCTTGACCCCGCGGCTCGCCAGCCGTTCCGCCTCGGCCACCAGCGCCTCCAGCGGACGGGAGCGGTAGGCGCCTCGCAACTGAGGGATAACGCAGTAAGAACAGCAATTTGAACAACCCTCGCCGATCTTGAGATAGGAATACCATGCCGGCGAAGAGTTGAGGCGCGGCAGTGTTTCATCATAGATATAGTCAGGGTCGCCGACGTAGCGAAGTTGGCCCTCCGAGCCTTTCTTCCCGGCCAGGATTTCGGCAATACGAGGGTAATCGCCGGTGCCGATAAAGATATCCACCTCGGGCAGATCATTGGCCAATTCCTCCTGATACCGCTGCGGCAGGCAGCCGGAGACGATCAGGGTGTGGCAGCGCCCGTCGTGCTTGCGCTCCGCCAGATCGAGAATGGCGTCGATGCTCTCCTGTTTGGCCTCTTTGATGAACGAGCAGGTATTGACAATGATCACGTCCGCAGCCTTTTCGTCGGTAGTGATCTCGTACTCATCATTGGCAAGCACACCGAGCATGACCTCGGCATCCACCAGATTCTTGGGACATCCCAGGCTGACCATGCTTACTTTTTGTTTCACACTTTCGTTCACAGACACCCCTTTTTATCCATTAACGGCAATTTTGCCACAGAGCCACGGAGGCACAGAGAAAATCACAGAATGTTTTCAACTGAACAGCTCACTGGATGATGAAGCACAAAAATGGTTATTTATTGATGTAACCTCTCGTCTTTGTTCACTCCGTGTCTCTGTGGCTCTGTGGCAAATACTTTTCACTGATTTATTTTTTCACTACTCCCTGAAATTCACGAACTGCATCTCCACTCCCAGGTCTTTCCCCTTGAGGAGTTGGATCGCCTCCTGCAGATCGTCCCGGTTCTTGCCGGTCACCCGTACCTGGTCGTCCTGGATCTGGCCCTGGACCTTGATCTTGCTCTCCTTGATGACGGCGATGATCTCCTTGCCCTTTTCCTTGGATATCCCCTGCTGGACCGTGATGATCTGGCGGACCATGCCGCCCGAGGCCGGCTCGACCTTGCCGTACTGCAAGGCCTTGATGGAGATGTTGCGCTTGATGAACTTGGATTGGAGCACATCCACCACGGCCTTGAGCTTGTAGTCGTCGTCGGCCAGGATCTTGACGGCGTCCTGCTCCTGGCTGATCTCGCTCTTGGAGCCCTTGAAATCGTAGCGCTGGCCGATCTCCTTGATCGCCTGGTTCACGGCGTTATCAACCTCCTGCATGTCCACTTTTGAAACGATGTCGAATGACGGCATAAACAAACCCTCCGGATACATCATTATAGTACATTCACCCTGAAGCCGCAAAGGAGACGAGGCCCAAAAGGTCCGATCTGCAATTTATGCACGGATTCGTGGCGAAATGCGCCTTACGGCTTGACGACCTCAACCCCTGCCGGCACCTTGAAGTTGAATTTATCGTTGTCGATGCCCTTGTTGACCTTGACGTGGCTGTAGTCAATACGGGTTTGGTTGCCGATGGCATCGTGCACTACCGAAGCCCGCACCGGAAAGGTATCCTGCACGCTCCCCTGCCGCAGGAAGCGCTCAACCGCCTCAGCCGAAACGGTCAATTGGAGCCTTGCCAGGACGGGCGTCGGCTTTTTGGGGATCAGTTCGAGTTGGTAGTCGCCGTTTTTATCACGCTGTTCCTTGGCGAAGGAGACGTCAAAATCACGCGACACGTGCCCCAGACCGGTCAAATAGGAGAGGGCGATGGCGTTGCCCCCCTTGAACATATCCGCCACCGAACTGACCATCACCTGCCGGTTTTCGGGCTGGTAGAACCAGACCTGCTTGCCGTTGGAGACGATCTGTTGCCTGGGTTTGATATAATCGAAGCGGAACATGGCGCTGCTCGAAGCGGGCTTCAGGAATACCTCGCCGCTCCCCTTCTGTTCGCGGCCGACCGCGGCGACAAGCGATCGCTGGGAGAAATCGGCGTGCACGTCCTGCAGGCCGGCATACCCCTTTTCCAGCGCCCCGACCACATCCTTGAGGCTGGCACCCCTATCGGCAGCCTGCAGGGGCGACCAAGCCAGAACCAACACAAAGAACAAACTGCGTATCAACCAGCGTATCATGTTGAAACCTTTCCTGAAAATGAAAATGGCGCAAACCGGCCGCTGATTCTGCCACAGGCTCGCCTCTATCGCAACCGCTTTTGAAAATCAGAATTTATCCCAGAAAAAACATTTGCCACAGAGTCACAGAGACACTGAGAAAAAAAGTGAAACGTGAATCGGTGAATAGTGAACGGTACAAACCCTGAAGACGCCAGCCCCTACTATCGCTTTTCACATTTAACTATTCACTATTCACCATTCACGATCTTCTTTTTGGTTATAACAGCGCACCGGCATCCATGACATACACGATGCGTCCGTCTCCCCTGATGGCCCCGCCGGTAAGCCCTTTGATGCGGTTCAACGGGATACCCAGCGGCTTCACGAAGATCTCTCTCTGCCCGAGCAGGCGATCCACGGCCAGTCCTGCCATTGTGCCTCCCGCTTCGATTACGACCGTCGGGACCAGATCCCTTGCATCGGGTGCTGATGGTTGACCGAGCAGGCGATTGAGGCTCCTGAGGGGGACCTGCCTGCCGTCGAGAAAGAAGAACGATTCTCCTCCATCATCCACTATATCGCCATTTCCGAGTTCGGCGGTGCGTTTGATGGCATTGACCGGGAATCCGATCGCCAGGGGACCGCACTCCACTAACAGGGCGTGAATGATCGAGATCGAGGTGGGGAGCCTCAACAGGAAACGACTGCCCCGACCGATGTCCGATTCGATGACGAGCCCGCCGCCCAATGCCTGAACCGCGACCCTGACGGCATCCATGCCAACACCACGCCCCGAGATGTCGCTGACGGTTTCAGCCGTGGAAAAACCGGGTGCACAGACCAGCATGAAGGCCTCGTGCCGCGTCAGGGCGTTTGCCTGTTCGCGGCTGAGCACCCCCTTTTCTACCGCCTTGTCGGCGAGTCTCCCGGGGTCCATGCCCCGTCCGTCGTCGCTAACGACGATATTCACACAATCCTTGTCCCGGGTCACGACGATCCATATCGTGCCAAGACCCGGCTTCCCGACAGCAATTCGTTGTTTTAGCGTTTCAATGCCGTGATCGACGGCGTTACGCAGGATATGCACCAGCGGCTCGCTTATCTCCTCGAGAATCCCACGGTCCAGTTCTATCTCTTTCCCCTCCACTTGAAACAGGATCTCCTTGCCCTGCTTGCGGGACAGATCACGCACCAGGCGGGGGAAACGATCGGCAACAAAGGAGAAGGGAAGCATGCGTGCCTGGAAGACCTCATCGCGAAGTTCCCTCAACAGCATGGAAAGCCGGTTGAGCGGTTCTTCGAGCTGCGCCCCCTCACAATGGAGCGCACGGTCCGCCAAGCTGTAACGGGTTGTGATCAGTTCACCGGTGATGTCGACCAGCCGGTCGAGGGTTTCGGTCTTGACGCGGACGCTTTTGAAGGAATCGGAGTGCCGGGACCGGTGATCCGGGGCCATTGCCCCCTGATCGCTGTCGCCGGCTCCAGGTTTGGCATCGGCGACGGCGGCCGATTGTGGCGGGGGCGGGCTGCCGGCAGCGCTGAAGCCGGTCAGCCGATTGACCAGGTCAGTGCTATCCGGCAACCGGGCGTCATCGGCTTCGATTGCCGAGACCATGGCGGCGAGGGTATCGCTCCCCTCCAGCAGGAGATCGGCCAAGCTTGCGACAAAGCCGATCTCTCCGCTGCGCACCCTGCTCAAAAGGTCCTCCATACGATGGGCAAGGTCGGCGATGGCTTGGTACTGCATGGTCGCCGCCATCCCTTTGAGTGAATGGGCATGGCGGAACAACTCGTCAATGGCGGCCGTGTCGGCAGCGTTGTCCTCAAGCCTGACAACCAGTTCATTGAATACCTGGATGTGCCCTTTGGACTCTGAGACGAACAAATCCCGGTATTGGGACATATCCATGGATCACTCCCCCAGGCTTTCCAACGCCTCCGCGATCTTTTCCGGACTGAAGGGCTTCTGGACATAATACCTGGCGCCCAGGTCGAGTCCTTTCCTGACGATCGCCTCCTGGCCGATGGCCGAGCAAAGGATCACCTTGGCCTGCGGCTTGATCTTGGAAATTGAGTCCATCAGTTCGAGCCCATTGGCATCGGGCAGGATGATATCCAGAAAAATGATATCCGGGTTGCAGTCGTGGAGTTTCTTCATGGTCTCTATGCCGCTGGCGGCTTCGGCCACAACGGTATAGCCCTTGTCCTTCAGGATCGTTCCGAGAATCGAACGCATAAAAAGGGCATCGTCGACAATCATCACCGTAACGTTACTCATTGTGGCCTCCATTGCGCTAACAGGTGGCATTTGACCGGATACATGAACCCAGAAAAAGCATTTACCACAGAGTCACAGAGACACAGAGGAAAAACTAGAGAAATCAAAATCTATGGATGAGAAAACCAAAGGCAAAAAGCATTTTTTATGTTTAAATCCTTCAAAGCCCTTTGTTTTTCCCCCTCGTTTTTGTCATTGATTTTCTCCATGTCTCTGCGTCTCTGTGGCAGGACTGCCGATTTAGAACGAACTGTCCGGTGTGTAGTGAAACAGCCCTAGCGTCCCTTGAGTTTGGCCATCAAAAGCTCGTTTACCAACGCAGGGTTTGCTTTGCCCTTGCTGGCCTTCATGACCAGCCCGACAAAAAAGCCGAACACCTTTTCCTTGCCGCCCCGGAACTCCTCAACCTGAGTCATATTGGCAGCAATGATCTCATCGATGATGGCATCAATCGCTCCGCTGTCGGAAACCTGGGCCAATCCCTGTTTTTCCACGATCGAGTGCGGTTCACCGCCGTTTTTCCACATCTCTTCAAATACCGTCTTGGCTATCTTGCCGGAAATGGCGCCCTTGTCGATCAACTTGATCAATTCGGCCAGTTGGCGGGGAATGACGGGACACGCCTCGATGGCTGCCCCCGAATCGTTGAGCGCCCGGGTGACCTCGCCCATCAGCCAGTTGGACGCGGCCTTGGCGTTGCGGTGAAAGGCCACGCACTCTTCAAAATAATCGGCCATTCCGCGGCTGGCGGTGAGGACCTCTGCATCGTATTCCGGCAACCCCAACTCGGTGATGAAACGCTGCTGCCGATGTTCGGGAAGCTCCGGCAACGCATTGTGCGCATGCTGCACCCAATCGGCACCGATCACCAGCGGCACCAGGTCGGGGTCGGGAAAATAGCGATAATCGTGGGCCTCTTCCTTGCTGCGCATGGAACGGGTCGTCCCGCTGTTAGGATCAAACAGGCGCGTCTCCTGGACCACGCTGCCGCCATCCTCGATCAGGTCGATCTGGCGCTGGATCTCGTAGTCGATGGCCTGCTTGACGAACTTGAACGAGTTGACGTTCTTGATCTCGGCCCGGGTGCCGAGGGTGTCGGATCCAACCGGCATAACCGAGACGTTCGCATCGCAGCGGAAGCTTCCCTCCTCCATGTTGCCGTCGCAGATCCCCAGCCAGGTCACGATGCGGTGCAGCTGTTTCAGGTAGGCCACCGCTTCATCCGATGAACGCAGGTCCGGCTCGGAAACGACCTCAAGAAGCGGCGTGCAGGCCCGGTTCAAGTCCACCCCGGAACCATCTTCCAAGCCGGGGGCGTCGCCATGGACCAGCTTGCCGGCATCCTCCTCCATGTGGATACGGGTGATTCCGATACGCTTTACCTCCTCCCCCTCCAGTTGGATATCGAGCCAGCCCTTGCGGCAGATCGGCTCCTCGAACTGGCTGATCTGATACCCCTTGGGGAGGTCGGGGTAAAAGTAATTTTTTCGGGCAAAGACGCTGTGATGGGCAATGGTGCAATTGGTGGCCAGCCCAGCCCTGATGGCGAATTCAACAACCTTTTTGTTGAGCACCGGCAAGGCGCCCGGCAGCCCCAGGCAGACCGGACAGGTCTGGGAGTTGGGTTCGGAACCGAAGGTCGTGGAACAGCCGCAGAATATCTTTGACCCGGTCTTTAGTTGGGCATGGACCTCAAGGCCGATAACAGGCTGGAATTTCATACGTAGTGGCTCCGGGAAATAATGTAAAACCTCAACAACTTAATAAAAGAATCTGCCACAGAGACACGGAGACACAGAGGTTCACAGAGATTTCATCTAGAAAAATAACGTGGCAGCAGAAGGAGCTGTTTCCTGACAGGTTCAAGGGTCCGGCATCTTCCTCATGGGTTCAACGATTTTCTCCGTGTCTCTGTGGCTCCGTGGCATATTGAAAGTAATCAAATATCCGCTTTCCTCTCATGCCATTCCGTGGCCTGCTCAAAGGCGTGACCCGCACGCAGGATTGTCTCCTCGCCGAAGGGCCTGCCGATCAGTTGCAGGCCGATGGGGAGGCCGGAAGCCGAAAAACCGGCCGGCACGGCCATGGCGCAGGTACCGGCCAGGTTGACCGGGATGGTGAAGATATCCGACAAATACATCTGCAACGGATCATCGACCTTCTCGCCGATCTTGAAGGCCGGTGTCGGCGCCACCGGGGTCAGGATCACGTCCACATTCCCGAAGGCACGGGTAAAGTCTTCCATGATCAAGGTGCGCACCCTCTGGGCCTTGACATAATAGGCGTCGTAGTAACCGGAGGAGAGGGCATAGGTGCCCAGCATGATGCGGCGCTTGACCTCGGCCCCGAACCCCTCGCTGCGGCTTTTGGTCATCATGTCGATCAACCCTTCGGCCTGCTCGCTGCGATGCCCGAAACGGACGCCGTCGTAACGGGCCAGGTTGGAACTGGCCTCGGCGGTGGCGATCAGATAGTAGGTTGCCACGGCATAATCGGTGTGGGGCAAGGATATCTCGATAAATTCCGCACCCAGCCGGCCATAGGTCTCGATGGCCCGGTCCATGGACTCCTGGACGTCCCGATCGAGGCCGGCAATGAAATATTCCTTGGCCAAGCCGATTTTAAGCCCCTTGACGTCACCGGTCAGGGCGGCCGTGTAGTCGGGCACCGGCGTCCTGACGCTGGTGGAGTCCTTGGGATCGTAGCCGGCAACCGTCCCCAGCATGATGGCGCAATCGGTCACGTCGCGCGTGATCGGGCCAACTTGGTCAAGGGAGGATGCGTAAGCGATCACACCGTAGCGAGAGACTCGGCCATAGGTAGGTTTGAGGCCCACGCAGCCGCAGTGGGAGGCGGGTTGCCGAATGGAGCCGCCGGTGTCGGTCCCCAGGGTCGCCGTGGCCTGGCGGGCCGCAATGGCTGCGGCCGAGCCGCCGGATGAACCGCCCGGGATACAGGTGGTATCCCACGGATTGCGGGTTACGCCGAAGGCACTGGATTCGTTGGACGACCCCATGGCGAATTCGTCCTGGTTGAGCTTGCCCAGCAAGACACAACCGCAGTCCCGCAGCCGTTCCCAAGACGTGGCGCTGTAGGGAGGGACGAAGTTGTGAAGTATGCGCGAGCCGCAGGTGGTGCGGACGCCCTCGGTCAGAAAGATATCCTTGAGGGCCAGGGGAATCCCCGTGAGTACATGGGCATCCCCGGAAGCGATGCGCCGGTCGGCAGCCTCCGCTTCAGCCAGGGCAGACTCCGGGGTCAGGGTGATGAATGAACCGACCCGGGGCTCGACCGACTCGATGCGGGCCAGCATGGCACGGGTTGCCTCGACAGAGGAGACGCTGCCGGCCTTCAGTTGATTAGCCAGTTGGCGGATGGTGAGTTCAAAGATATCCATTTGAATAGCATCTCCGGTTCATAACTTCAGTTGAGAGATGAGGGATAAGGGTTGAGAGCATTCCTCAACTCTCAACCATCAACACTCAACCGCCTTTATTCAATGACCTTCGGCACGCGATAGAAACTGTCTACCCTGTCCGGAGCATTGGCAAGGGCCTTCCCGACGCCGATGGAGGGGTTAACCGCATCCTCGCGGAAGGCGTTTTCCATCGGAACGGCATGGGAGGTGGGACGGATATCGGCGGTGTCGAGCTCATTCAGCTTGTCCACATAGCCGAGAATCGCATCCATCTGGCCGGCAAAAAGGTCTGTTTCGGCCTTGCTTAACGCCAGGCGAGCCAACCGGGCAACGTACTCGACGTCGGCAACCGTTATTTTCATGACACTATGCTCCGCTACGCAAGAATTTGTCCTTGTGAGGACTGTTTTGTAGCATGAAACAGCACTCTTGACAACCACGTTCACGGCTCAGCACAGAGGCTCCGGGACGTCCTGAGGCGTCAGAAAGACACCACCCATCTCCGAAAGCAAAAAGGCGGGATTTCTCCCGCCCCGCCTTGGACCATGTTTGGATCGAGAAAGCATGGCATCAATTGGCGACAGAAATCGGCATATAGTTTTTTCTCACTTTATCCGAGAGTTCCTTTGCCAAGCTCTCCACCGCCGGAATCAGTTCATCGCGGCCATCACCCTGCACGGAGACCCGCGCCAAAACCCTGCCATCTTTGCCAGTGGCCGTGGCGACCACGCTGAACACCGAGGCCACGCTCACATAGCTTCCGGCAATGACAAGATCCGCTTCCGCGGGGGTGTCCACGGCAAATATCAGGTCGCCGTTCAGGTGGGATACCAGCAGGGCCTTGAGCCCCGCGCTCAGATCCTCCTTCTCCTGCGTACCACTCACGGCGACTCCGGAATAATAGGCCCTGATCATGCCGGCCCTTGCGCCGGACACGAAGCAAAGCAGCGCGAGAAATGCCATTACGGGAACAAGATGCTTTTTCATAACCCTCCGGTCTGGTGCTGAACATGAAATCTGGGGGGATTATGGCAAAGACAGGGGGCCATGTCAAAGGGTTTGGCACCACCCGGCTCCATGAAAAAAAAGGGGCCCCGGAAAGGGCCCCTCGCGTACTGCATCTAGCAGTCCGGCATTAGAAGAAATAGTAAAGGCACACACGGCCGATGTTGACAGAGGCCGTCCCTTTTGTACCCACGAGAGTAGCACCAAGACCACCATCACCACCAGGATTAAAGTTATTAAAGCCTGCCTCCAGGTTCTGATATTCGCCAGCCACCCTGACCGCGGCGTTCAGGTCATAAGCAGCGTTGAAATAGATCTCCTGGTTATACTTCTGGTAGGCTCCATTCCCCGTATCCAGGGCCTTGCTGGCGTTGATGCGGTTGCCGTAGCCGGCGGTGAGGCCAAGGGCCTGGGTCGGGTAGAAGATGATCTGGGCGGCCATGCCCACGGCCTTATCCGGATTCGGAGCCGGCCCCAGCGCCGCCAAAGTCGAAGTGTTGGCTGTGGTGTTGGCGAATTGATAGGGGGTGGAGGCGTTGTAGGCCATATTGGCGGCCTCGTAGACCTGGCCCTCGATCGACATGGTCATGGCGCGGCTCTTGCCGTCGGAGGACTTCAGGATCGGCGCAAAGAGATAGGCGCCTACACCCCAGGTATCGGCAGCATTTAAGGCGTTGCTTTGTTTTAGATGCTCGTTGCTGTACTCGCCGAAGAAACCGATCTTGAACGGCTGGTTGGCCATGCCGAAGTAGCCGGGGGACACACCCAGGGACTTGCTGACGAAGAAGATCTGGGTTGCATAGCTCAAGCTGGCGCCGTACGCGTTGGTGGGGCTGGTCAAAGAAGGTTGTTGTGCTGCTCCTGCAGCAGCAAACACATTCCCATTATCGCCGTACTGGGTCGGGTCCGTGATACCGACGACGAACTGCAACTGGTTATCCGGGTTCAGGTTGACCCTCTGGGTCAGTTTGATCTGCGGGCTGCGCGGGTTGTTGGGCGCGCCGGTGGTGGCGCCGCAGCGGAAGTCCTGGGTGCTGGCCACAAAGGGTGCGAACATGTCCCAGTACTGGCCGAACAGGATCGAGGTGTTGGCCCAGTCAATGGTGCCGTAGGCGTGGCGCATGCGGAATTGCGGACTTTCTGCTGCGGTACTGTTGTCGCCGTAAAAGTCCCCCTCGATCAGGGCGCCGGTCTTGGCGCCATAGAGAGTGGGGCCATCAGCCTTGAACCAGATACGGGACTGCTTCATGCCGAGGATCGACTGCTCCTGATTGCCTGCACCTCCAGGCCCTTTTGCGGCCAAGGCGGTTGACAACCCTAAACCGCCCGGAGTGATCATGCCTGCGGCGCCGAGGTTTTCCGAGTTGTAGGCGTAATCGAGCTTGACATAGCCGCCGATGCTGAACTTGTAGTTGCTCGTGACCGGCTCTTCGGCCATGGCGGACGTCGCCAGAAGGGTGGATACTGCAACCAATGCTAATACTTTCTTCATTCTTGTGCCTCCTTCAGAGAGAATACCTGCTTAGCTCGAATCTAACAATTATAGACTCACAACTTCAAGGTGAATATAAAAAGACCTACCCCACCTCCTTTCGTGTGAAATTATGCAGAATGCTTGTTGCTGCAAACCTGCTCCTTGGCACGCCGGCCGCTCTTGCTACTCGACGGCAACCAGATCGTTCGCCTGAACACCCTTGCCATCCCTTACTATGCCGTAAGCTCCGTCGGCCCCGATAAAGCCGCTGATTTCCAGGGTAGCTGTCCGCTCACCGGGGGCAAACCCGAGACCCGGGATTACCTTGCCCCTGTGGTAAACCCGCATGACCTGCCCGATCCTGATGCCGGACTCCCTGCCGGCGTTGATGTAAGCCCGGTCCCCCTCCAGCGCGGCCACCTTTCCGTACCAGGGGAGAAGCCCCACCACGTACTTCACCTGCGCCGCCAACTCGGCCAGGGCAGTTTCCAGGGCGGCATCCCGCGCCGCGCTGTCGGCAACGACATACTGCGGGATACGGGCCGTGACGGTCCGCACCAACACCCCGCCCAGACAGTCGTAGACCGCTCCCTGCAGGTATTTGCCCGGAGCGATCAGGTCGGGGGCCGAGACAAAGACTGCAGCATTGGCGCCGTATTCCTGCTGCAGGCGCAGGGCGAACGCACCGCGTTCAGCCTGGCTGGCAATGGCGGCGTTTTTGGCCAGGAACGCCACCTGGTGGTTATCGACGAGTATCCCGACCGACGCATGTGCGATCCTGGTGTCGAACGGCAGGAGCAGACCGTTGTCGCCGCTTTCCAGTACGGCGATGCGGCTTTTCAGGGGGGCGGGCATTGCCGCCGGCTGCGGCGCGGAAACAACGACAGGAGCCGTCACCGCAGCCGGAGCAGGCTGCTGGGTTGCTGCGGCGGGCACGTCCTCATGCGGAGCACCCTCCTTGGTCCCTGAAACCTTTTCAAACCCCTTCTTCACCAATTCGCCGCCACGGGGAATGCCCGACTCCACGGAGCTTCGCGGCACCCAGATGGTGGCCGGCGCATCGGGAGACATGGTGACGCCCGGATTCGGCACCTCCACATAATCGTTTTTCGACCCGCTCCCCTTATTGGTAGCGCACGCGGCTACAAGCACCAGGGAACAGCAGGCAGCCAGCGTGGCTAATGATAGTAGATATCTCTGCACGAACACCTCTTCACGAATCCGGTAGATACAACAAAGACCTTGAGGTTTCACGAACAAGCTACCGCGGACTCACAAGGCCTTTTCAGCTAACACAGCCTAACGAACAGCGGCACCCCACTGCTCTCTGCTGGTTTTCTATTTTTTGAGGGAAGCGTCGTATCACGTGTACTCCCGACTTTTTATTGCCCGCTCCATTCAAATCCTGAAAAATCAAGGATTTGGCATCCTTCGAGTATCACGCCTAAGGCTGAACCACAGCCATATCTTTCAAGCCCCCTTGAGACGGCTTGAAAGATGTTGTTCTAAAATTTCGTGTAAACTATACCTTCAAACAAACGAAGTCAAGTTTAAATTTTTAACGGATGAGTATTGAACTCCAGCTCATCGTGACCAGGCTTCAGCATGTATGCCTGCCCGAGCTGAGGAAGGAACCGGCCGGGAACACATCCCGAAAAATTAAAACAGCGGTTGAAATAGCGCAGATGCTCGCCACGTGACCGGAGAGTATCTGCCTATTGCCCCATCCCCACCCCTGCCCTCCCCTTGAAGGGGAGGTGGATTATTTGTAGCGGGAGAATAATACTACTCAGCAGTATCTTTGAGTGAAAGATCGCACATAAGACGAATAATCTCTGTGCCGCCACAGGAATCACGCGATCGAAAGGAGGAGAGGGGCGGGGCCTGCCCCGCCCGGGTAGGTGTGTTGAAAGGCCGGATCAAGATGACAGACGGCCGTGATGGCTTGTGCAAGCGCAGGTATAATCCGATTGCGCTATTTCAGCGCGCCGATCTGGAAATCCACATTCAAGCGTTGCGCCTGGCATTCGTACTTTGCGCCGACGAGAGCGATCTGGGCCGAGGTCAGGTTCAACTGTGCCTGGCTCAGCTCAACGATGGAACTCAGGCCGTA
>JBEKFJ010000011.1:0-26506 GCA_050013355.1 Oryzomonas sp. | reverse complement strand
ATGGCCTGCTGAAAGGTCCCGTTCTCCATGTAGATGGTGATGTTCTGGTCTTTTACCCCCTCGTCGAACACAAAATTGATGCCTGAAAGCCGAGTGAGGATAGTGAAGACGTCCTTGATCTTGGCCTCCTTGAACTTGAGCGTGATCGGCTTGGCAGATTTGAGGTTCAGTTCAAAACCTTCCAGCTTGTTCTTGCGCATGCCGGAAACACGCCGCAGGGCGGCCTGATACTCCGTATTGTCGGGATTGAGCGCCACGGCCTGGAGAAAGGTGCGATTGGCATCCTTGAGCTTGTTTGCCTTTTCAAAGTCCAGACCTTCCTGGTAGGCAAGCTGGGCATTCTTCAGGCGGCCGGTCGTCTCAACCTTTTGCTTATATACACCCTGGCTGGGATCGAGCCCGTAGGCGCTCTGGAATTCTTCCAGTGCAGCTACGTAGTTTCCGTTGTTGTAATATTGAAGGCCGTTTCTGTAATGCTTGTCGGCGGCTTTATCACGGGCATTGAGGAAACGCACCCGGTATTCGCCGACCTCAGGATCTTTGCGAAAGGCCTCAGCGTAGCTGTACATGGCCTCGTCGTAGTTTCCCGCGGTCTCGAATTTTTCGCCCGAGCTGAAAGCCTGGCGCCCTCCTGTACAACCGGACAGCACGGCAACCGCACAAAGCAGGCAGGGTATGGCAAGATGAATCAGATAGCGCATCCGTAGCGTCTCCTCTGGAACTGTGTTCAAACGTTAAGGCACCGCTTTGAGTGAAAGGTTCTCCACAAGCGGTATGACGATCTCCTCACCCGAATCGATGACCTGAATAGTGAGCGCCTGGTCGGTGATCGAGGCGGCCTTGTAGCGTTTTTCAAAAATATCACCCTTTTTTACCAGGAGAATGGCGCCATCTTTGATCAAAAAGATGGTTTTTTGATTATCCTTGCTGAGAAACCCTTTAAAAACAAATTTGCCCAATTCCTGCCGGTTTCGTTGCGCCTGTAACTCCGTCGCCGACAAGGCAGGAACGGGATTGGATGGCGGAGGCGGCGGAGGAGGTGGTGGAGGCAGTGGTGGCGGTTTTACCAGTTTGAGCGCCGCCGCCTTATTTTGCATGAGTTTGAATTCATCAACAAATATCGGTCTGAATAGGTCACGGCGATAGCCTTTGAAGACATCCTGGTCATGATTGAGCAGTTCCAGCTTCAGTATGCGGGTATCGCTCGGCAGAGCCGACGCAGGCGTCGTGCTCCCCGGCATCCTCCTTGGGGGGCGTTGGCCGGGGCCATTATTCTGGGAAGAAGCGACCCTGGGACGGGGCATGGCAAAAAAACTCCACGTCACGGCCAGCGCCAGCGCGATCAGCAGAATGAACAAGATCAGCCGTTGCCGGTTCATGGGACCTCCTGAAGATACACCGTCAAACGAAGGTCCATAGTGACGTTTTCTTCGTAAGGGTCGCTGTTCCCCATGGTCATGCCGTCAATGACGATCAGTTCTCCGCTTTTCTGCATGTCCGCCAGAAAATTCTTAACCGCGGCATAACTGCCACTGACGGACAGGGAAATGCCATATGAGAGGAGTGCCGTGTTGTCCTTGACAACGGCGGGCTTGTAGTTGACCGACCTTACCTTGACGCCGTCGGAAGCCGCTGTGTCGAAGATTCCCCCCAATAACCGGGGAAACTGGCTTTTATGGGGAATATGCGCCTTCAGCTGTTCCAGGTCAGCCTTGCCTCTGCGGTAGATTGTCGAGGCGTCGTTTTGTCCGGCAACCGCTATGCGGCGACGCAGGTCGCCCCATTTTGTATGGGCATCGCTGATGGCAGATGCCAGATACCCTTTCAAAAAGACAAGCACTGCACTGTTAAGCAGTAACAGCACCAGGACCGTTGCAAATATGCGCCGCCTCTGGCGGGCTATTTCCAAAATCAGTTGGTTCATTGCAACGCCGTCCTGCATGAAATGGTGAATTGAACCCCCTGAACCTTATCGCTTACCGCCACATCGCGGTGCGACAGGAGCAGAACCATGGTAAATGCCTTGGACTCATCAAGCTTTTCCAAATAGTTGCGAAGGTTTGCAAAAGAATGTGCCCGCCCTTCGATCTTCACCTCGCCGGTTTTCGTGTCAGGCGCCAGGGAGGCCAACGCCACGCCTTCGGGCATGGTATTTTCCATCTGTTCCAGCAGTTCCAGCCAGTTGAAGGATTTGCGCTCGATCACACCGTTGTAAAAACCGATCTCCGACAACAGCCGGGTGTACTCCCGTTCCGGAACGTCCTTGGGCCGGCTGTTCAGGCGCCCCTCATAGGTGGCGATATCCGATTTCAGACGATGCAATTCGCCCAGGTCGTTGAACGCGATAATAGTATTCCACGACAGCACAAGGAGCAGCAGGGTAATGACGGCGAAACAGACCTGGCTTATGAGCCGCTGGTCCACATATACCCTGGTTGCCAGATTGATGGTAAACCGCATCACAGACTCCTCATGGCAGCCCCGACGGCGGCTGAAAAGAGGAAGAGCGATTCCTGGTCCCCCGGCGCCTCTTCGCCGGGCGTCACCGTTGTTTTCGTCTCCAGCAGTGTTGCTTCCGATCCGGCCGATTCCGCCACCATGCCGCAGAACGCGGAGGCTACGTCGGGCGGCGCGATGCAGAACACATTGGCCGTATTCCGCTCGGGAAAACGCTCGCGATAGACCAACAACGTGTTATTGATCTCCATGAAGACCCGGTTGTCAACCGCCTGCGTCACTGAAAGCTCTTTGACCCGGATAAACTCAGGCACGCCGTTGTAATAGGCCATGATGCCGAGGCTATTGTTGTAAAAGAAGATGAAGAGGCAATCATCCAGCAGAGCCAGGCGACGATCGAAGATCCTGTAAAGATTGAAACTATTGAAATCGATTCGCGCCGGTGTGAACCCAGCCGTTGTCAGCACTTCCTCGTATTGCCCGATAACCGCACGGGAAACCAGCGCCACCAGCAGGGCCATTTCGCCGTTCTCGCGAATGTTCAACAGTTGGTAATCCAGATGGGTATCGGCGGCATCGAACGGAATGTTCTTTTTCAACTTCCAGCGGATCATATCCAGGCCTTCAGCCCGATTCTTGAAACGTCCTTCCATATCCAGCAGCATGATACGACCGGTCGAATCCGGCAAGGTAAGGGAAAGACGCTTCGAACGATGCAGCAGCAGGTTGTGGGCTCCTTGAAGACGATCGACAAATGCCTGGGGATCGTGAATATTCGGCTCACGCAACGAACAGCGCACGGTGCCTGCGGCAAAAGGCGCAAAGGCGACCCTCTCCAGGCGCGGCACCGCTGCCGTGCCCCCCAAAAGGGCAAAGGCCACGCCGGATGGACTGATTTCAACTCCGAGTGAGGTCCTGGTAAACAGCATAGTGGCTAATTCATCCCCGTCATTCCACAAACGTAACGCGGTTGATCTCCTTGAGCGTCGTTTCTCCTGCAAGCAGCTTTTCAACGGCAGCATCCCGGAGAAAAACCACCCCCGCTTCGCGGGCAGTCTGTTTGAGCTGGGTTGCCGGCACCCTGGCAATAATCAGATCCCGGATTTCATCGTTAAACTCGAGAAGTTCTACAATAGCGGAGCGCCCGCGGTATCCTGTTCCGTTGCACTCCTCACATCCCACCGCCTCGTAAAAGACGGCATTGCGCGTGCTCTCCGGCTCAACGCTGGCTTCCCGCAGAACGTCGTCGGAGTATTGGACCGGCCGGCGGCACTTCATGCAGATTTTCCGCACCAGACGTTGCGCCATGACACAGTTGAGGCAGGAGACAAAGTTGTAGGGGTCGATGCCCATATGGATAAAGCGGCCGATTACGTCAAAGGCGTTGTTGGCATGCACGGTGGTAAAAACCAGGTGGCCGGTCAACGCCGATTGTACGGCTATCTGGGCGGTTTCCGAATCACGGATTTCGCCGACCATGATCTTGTCCGGGTCGTGACGCAGGATGGAGCGCAGCCCCTTGGCAAAGGTGAGACCCTTCTTCTCGTTGACCGGAATCTGGAGCACGCCGCGCAGCATGTATTCCACCGGGTCCTCAATGGTGATGATCTTGTCTTCGCCAGTATGGATCTCGGTCAGGGCGGCATAGAGAGTGGTGGTCTTGCCCGAGCCGGTGGGGCCGGTCACCAGCACCATGCCGTACGGTTCGCGGATCTTTCTGCGCAGCCGCTTTATCTCCCGCTCGCAGATCCCGAGGTTCTCCAGCGACAACCCCTTCATGTCGCTGGCGATGCTCTCCTTGTCGAGAATGCGGATAACCGCATCCTCCCCCAGGGCACTCGGCATGATGGAGACGCGGAAGTCGATGGATTTTTCGCTGAAACGGACTTTGAAGCGTCCGTCCTGGGGGATGCGCCGCTCGGAGATATCCAGTTCGCTCATGACCTTGAGACGTGAAATGATCGGCCCCTGGAAATGCAGGTCAATGGGCTCATTGGCCCGATACAGGACACCGTCGATGCGGTACTTGATCTCCACACCGTCGTGGCCGGTTTCGATGTGAATATCGCTGGCTCGTCGGTGGAGTGCATCCAGAATGGTGCTGTTGACCAGCTTGATGATCGGGCTTGTGTCTTCGGAGATGCTCTCCACCGACAGGACCTCTTCGCCCCGCTCCGTCTCCTTGACCAACTGCAGCATGAAATCTTCCGAAACCTCACGAAGTACCCGGCGCGTCCCCTCTCCCGCCTTGGCGAGCGCGGAAATGGCAAACTCCGCCGCAACACGGATCTGCAAGGGGCGGTCGAACAGGAGTTCAAGCTCATCCAGCTTGACCACGTCGGTGGGATCGGCAACGGCCACGACCATCGAGTTTTCCGTCAGTTCCAACGGCACAAAATGGAAACGGTAGAGGGCGTCGGGCGGCAGCGAATTGAGCAACTCCTCGTCCAGCTTGAAGCTGGCCAGATCAACATATTCCAGGTTGAACTGCTCGGCCAGGGCATGGGCCAGCTCGTCTTCGCTGATCAGCCCCTCCTGGACGCAGATCTCTCCGAAACGCAGTTTGCTGGTAGCCAATTTATCGAGCACAACCGGCAGTTGATCCGCTGCAAGCGAACCCCGCTCAACAAGGATCGTGCCGATTTTTCTTCGCCGATACGACTGCATTGCCGCTCCCTAGCCCACCGTACCGGCAATCTTGAATACCGGCAGGTACATGGCAATGATGATAATCCCGATCACAACGCCGACAACAAGCATGATTGCAGGCTCTATAGCTGTTGTGAGGATGTGCATCCGCTCCTCCAACTCCTCTTCCAGGTAATCGGAGATGTCAATCAGCATATCCTCCAATGCGCCGGTCGCCTCCCCTACCCCCAGCATGCGAAGCGCAAGGGGCGGCATGATATTGATCCGCTCCAGGGCAATGGAGAGCCGTCCCCCTTCCTCGATAAACCTGACCGCTTCGAAGAGGCGCTTTTCCATGTAGCGGTTGTTGAGCGTCCCGATACACATCCGGAGCGACTCGATGATCGGTATGCCGCTTCCGAGCACCGTCGCCAGGGTGCGGGTGAAGCCGGCCACCGAATACTTTGTGAAGACGTCCCCCGCCACCGGGATCGTCAGCTTGAAGCGATCCACCGTGTAGCGGCCGGACTCCGTACCGACCCAGGAGCGGTAAGCGGCAGCCAGACCGATCACCAGCAGCACCCCCAGCAGGGCAAAATGCCGGAGAAACGAGGTAAAGTTGATCAGCATCCGGGTCGGCGCCGGAAGTTGGGAACCGGCGTCTGCATAGACCTGGCTGAAGGTGGGCACGACGTACAGCAGCAGCAGCGTGATGGCCATACCTGCGAAAACAATGAGTATGGATGGGTAAAACAGCGCCGAGATGACCTTTTTGCGAATAGCGTCAACCCGCTTGAGATACTGGATATAGCGCCGGAGCGTGCGGAGCAGGTCTCCGGTCCTCTCTCCGGCACGGATGGAGGCAATGTACAGTTGCGGGAATGCGCGGCCATGCTTGTCCAGGGCTGCCGAAAGCGCCGCCCCGCCTTTCACATCCTCACGCACCTGAAGCAATAGCTCGCTGAGCTTGCCCGCATCATGCCGCTCCAGAATCGCATCGAGCACCTGCATGATCGGCATGCCGGCCTTGATCAGGACGAGCATCTCCTGGTTCAAGGTAAGAAGCGAACGGTTATCGATGCGGCGGCGTTGCAGGCCCTTTTCAAAAAGAAACTGCAACGGCTTGCGCTTTACCTCAAAAACAAAAAAACCCTGATCTTCCAGGCTTTTACGCAACACAAACGGCTCATCCGCCTCGAGTTCGCGAAACATTACTTTGCCGTCTGATGCACCGAGCTTGCAGGTATAAATCGCCATAACTGAGCTAAAATATCACATCGCACCCTAAATTCAAACACAAAAACCGCAGGCGATCCGCCTGCGGTTTTTGTGTTCTAGCCTGAGGAGTCCTTGGAAAGCGTTACTGGAGAAGGCGCGAAAACACGGTAGCCGAGGCATACCACTCAGATATGCATCGGCTGCCGCGAACTTTTTAACGCCCCTGTAACACCGTAGACGATTCTCCGCAGTAATTTTTCACGCGCCAAAATGATGTAGCGACGCGATTGCCTCAGGATATCTGGGCGTCCACCACGGCTATGGCCGCCATGTTGACGATATCATCCACATCATCCCCTCGTTGCAGGACGTGGACCGGCTTCTTCATCCCCATGAGGATCGGCCCGATGGCCTCGGCCCCTCCCAGATGGTGGAGCAGTTTGTAGCAGATATTTCCCGAGTTCAGGTCCGGAAAGATGAGGATGTTGGCCGTCTCCTTCAGACTGGCGAAGGGGAAGCTCTTTTGGAGGATCTCCGTAACCACGGCGGTATCGGACTGCATCTCGCCATCGATAATGAGCCCCGGCGCCTTCTCCTTGACGATCTCCACCGCCTTTTTGACCTTCAGGGCCTGGGGATGATGGACCGACCCAAAGTTGGAGAAGGAAAGCATGGCGATCGTCGGTTCGATGTCGAACATTCGGGCTTTTTCCGCAGCCAGGATGGCGGTTTCGGCCAATTCCTCGGCAGTGGGCTCGATGGAGACCGTGGTATCGGCCAAAAGGAAGAGCCCCTTCTTGAACACCATCATATAGAGGCCATGCACGCTGGAAAGGCCGGCCTGCTTGCCGATCACCTCCAGGGCCGGCCGGATGGTCTCGGGATAGTGGGTATCGATGCCGGCGAGCAGGGTATCGGCATCCCCCTGGCGAACCATCATGCAGCCGAAGTGGGTGCGTGATTTGCGGGTCAGGATCCGCCGGGCCTCAGAGAGGGTCAACCCTTTTCGCTGCCGCAGATTGAAAAGTTCCTGGGCATATTCATCGGATTTATCGAAGTCCGATGGGTCGATGATCGTAGCGCCGCCATTGAATTCCAGACCCAACTCCTCCATCTTGGCGTTGAGTTTGTCGCGGTTGCCGATGAGGATCGGTTTCGCAATCCCCTCTTCGATCAGGATCTGGGCGGCGCGGAGGATCTTCTCATTGTCCCCTTCCGGGAAGACGATCCGCTTGGGATCGCTCTTGGCCTTGTTGATGATCAGGCGCATGGTCTCCTTGGCCTTGCCCTGCAGCGACTCAAGCTGCTCCACGTATTTGGCCATGTCGGCAATCGGTTGCCGGGCCACGCCGGAGTCCATGGCCGCTTGGGCGATTGCCGGGGCCACCCGCAGAAGGGCGCGTGGATCGAACGGCTTGGGGATGATGTAGTCCCGGCCGAAGGAAAACTTGACGTTGCCGTATGCGCGGCAGACCGATTCGGGGCATTCCTCGCGGGCCAACTCCGCCAGGGCAAAGACAGCGGCCTTTTTCATCTCCTCGTTGATGGTCGTGGCACGCACATCCAAAGCGCCGCGGAAGATGAAAGGGAAACCAAGCACGTTGTTGACCTGGTTGGGGTAGTCGGAGCGCCCGGTGGCGATCAGGACATCGCCCCGCACCGCATGGGCCTCTTCCGGCGTGATCTCTGGGTCGGGATTCGCCATGGCGAAGATGATCGGATTGGCGGCCATCTTGCGTACCATGTCCGGGGTGAACGCACCCTTGGAGGAGAGCCCGAAAAGCACATCGGCCCCGTTCGCCACCTCTTCCAGAGTGCGCAGAGGCGTATCGACGGCAAAGCGCTCCTTATACTTGTTCATCCCTTCGCTACGTCCCTGGTAGATCACCCCCTTGGTGTCGCACATAATAAGATTTTCCTGCTTTACCCCCAGGGAGATGGCCAGGTTGGCGCAGGCGATGGCCGCTGCTCCCGCCCCGTTCACCACGATCCTGATCTGCTCTATCTTCTTGTTGATCAGTTCCAGCGCGTTGATCAAGGCCGCGGAGGAGATGATGGCGGTGCCGTGCTGGTCGTCGTGGAAGACCGGGATGTTCATGGTCTTCTTCAACTCCTCTTCGATGTAGAAACACTCGGGGGCTTTGATATCCTCCAGGTTGATGCCGCCGAAGGTCGGTTCCAGAAGTTGGCAGGCGCGGATAATCTCGTCCGGGTTCTCGCTGTTCAACTCGATATCGAATACATCGATATCGGCAAAACGCTTGAAGAGAATCCCCTTCCCTTCCATGACCGGCTTGCCCGCCAAGGCGCCGATGTTGCCCAACCCCAATACCGCCGTGCCGTTGGAGACAACGGCCACCAGGTTCCCCTTGGCCGTATACTTGTAAGCGTCCTCGGGATTCTTTTCGATCTCCAGGCACGGTTCCGCAACACCGGGTGTGTATGCCAGCGAGAGGTCACGGGACGTCAAACAGGGTTTCGAAGATATAACCTCGATCTTGCCTTTCCTGCCGCTCGAATGATATTCTAGTGCTCCAGTAATTTTAGCCATCATGTCCTCCGATTTTAGTTATAGTAAAAAACAGGGGTTTATTTACCGCTATGCGGGCAAATCTTTTACTTAAATTGAAAAACCATAGTCCCCCTGCGCCATATTTGTCAAGAAGTTAATGCAGCGAGCTAAAAAATTATTTTATTTATAACTAATGATTTGCCTCCGGCATTACTGCTGCTACAATCCAGAACAGTCAAAAAAGGAGGAATTGCCATGGAACGGATGTGGGCTCCCTGGAGGATGTCCTATATCAGTAATGCCGTCACGCACGAAGGATGCATCTTCTGCAAGGCCTGGGAGGAAAACAACGATCGGGAACGGCTGGTCTTGGCCCGAAGCGAGCACGTCCTGATCATGCTGAACCGCTATCCCTACACCGGCGGCCATCTGATGGTGGTCCCCGCCCGGCATGTGTCCGATATGAACGACCTCTCCGACGCGGAGTTGTTGGACCTCATGCATGGCGTGCGCCGGGCGCACAACCTGCTCCGGGCTGCCGCCAGTCCGCATGGCTTCAATATGGGCATCAACCTGGGCAAGGCGGGCGGGGCCGGCATCGAGGACCATATGCACGTCCATATCGTGCCGCGCTGGAACGGCGACACCAACTTCATGTCGGTCATCGGCGATGTGCGAGTCATACCCGAAGGGCTCCTGGAAACCTACGACCTGCTGGCGGAAGAGCTCAAGGCCGGGGAATAAGGGGATGACAACGGCGGCCGTCATCGGTATCGACATCGGCGGGACCAATCTGCGTTCAGCCATTGTCCTTTCATCGGGAGCAATCATTGAGCAGCGGCGCGCAGCCAGCGGGATCGAAGAGGGGCGGGACAGCTTCTGTTCCCGTCTCCTGGCGAGTATCGAGGACCTGAGGGGGTCGGCGGCCGGCCGCGGCATAACGGTGCAGGCCGTCGGAGCCGGGGTGCCCGGACTGATCGACCGCACCGGCATTATCCGTTCCTCGGTCAACATGCGCCCCTTGGAGGGCTTGAACCTGGGCGCCTTCCTGGAAGAGCGCATAGGCCTCCCGGCAGTCTGCGGCAATGACGCCAACACGATTGCGCTCGGCGAACTGCGTTTCGGAGCCGGCAGGGGGTTGGCGTCGTTCCTGATGGTAACCATTGGGACCGGCCTGGGGAGCGGATTGATCCTTGATGGCAGGCTCTGGACCGGCGCGGGCGGTTTTGCGGCGGAATTCGGGCATGTCACCGTACATCCGGAAGGGCCGCCCTGCCCCTGCGGCAACCGGGGCTGCCTTGAACTGTACTGCTCTGCCGGAGCCGTAGTACGCTCAGCGCGCGAGTTGATCCCCGGAGACCAGCACGCAGCTGTGGCCACGGACCTGAGCGCGGAGGCCGTGGCCGTTCTGGCGCGCCAGGGTGTGCCTGGGGCGCGGGCGGCCTTTGAGCAGATTGGACAGTGGCTGGGTGTTGCCCTGGGGAGCCTGTCCAATACGCTCAACCTGCAGGCGGTTATCGTCGGGGGTGGTGTAGCCGCCAGCTTCGACCTGCTGATTCCGGCCCTTCGGTCGGAGTTGTCCCAGCGCTGCTTCCCCCACATCTATGACGGGCTCGCCATCCTCAAGACCGAGTTGGGAGATGACGCCGGCCTGCTGGGCGCAACGGTACAGGCGGAAGAGCGCCTGAATATCCATTCCACGTCCGCACACCTTGGCTAGTGTGCCGTGCCCGGCCGTGCCCCCCTTTTTCACCATCAAGCCATTTTGCATATTTGAAAATTTTGCCTGCTGGCGTACAATGAATCTCCACGCAGCACACATCTTATACTGATTTCACAAGGCGGCGAGGATTGAGGCGACGAAGGCGTACAAGGCAGTACGTTGAGGAGCCGAAGACGAGCCAACGACAATTTGCGGAGCAAATTGGACCGCGAAGGCGCCCCATAGGGGGAGGCCGGAGGCCTCGTCAAGATAGCTCCTTGATTTGGAATCAGTATTACAGGAGTTTATCCATGGACAGACGATCATTTCTTAAGACAGCCGCCGCTGCATCGCTCCTTGCCCCCACCCTGGCCAGAAAGGCTCTGGCGGTAAAAGATCAGCCGCTGGTAGCGGTGGCTGAGGGCAAGGATTATGGCGCCATCACCCGCAAAGCGGTCAACGCCGTCGGCGGCATGAAGCGCTTCGTCAAGGCCGGCGACGTGGTGGTAGTCAAGCCCAACATGGGGTGGGACCGCTCAACGGAACTGGCCGCCAACACCCACCCCCAGGTGGTGCGGGCTCTGGTTGAGGAGTGCCTGGCAGCCGGGGCGAAAAAGGTCAAGGTATTTGATTACACCTGCAACGATTCGCGGCGCTGTTATGTCAACAGCGGCATCGAAGGGGCGCTCAAGGGGATGAAGAATGTGGAATGCAAGCAGATCGAACAGGAGCGCTTCAAAAAGGTGGCCCTGAACGGCCGGTTTCTCAAGGAATGGGAGTTGTATGACGAAGCGCTTTCGGCCAACGTGTTCATCAATGTTCCGATTGCCAAGCACCACGGCCTTTCCAAGCTCACCCTTGGTCTCAAGAACATCATGGGCGTCATGGGAGGCAACCGCGGCTACATCCATCGCAACATCGACGTAGCCCTGGCAGATGTGAACGCCCACATGAAGAGCCATTTGACGGTCATCGACGCCACCCGCATCCTGACCGCCCACGGGCCCCAGGGTGGGAGCATGGCCGACGTCAAGGTGCTCAACAAGGTGATCGCCTCGACAGACATCGTGGCCGCCGATGCCTTCGCCACTACCCTCTTCGGCCTCAAACCGGCCGACATCCCGATCACCGTGGCCGCTCACCAGAGAGGATTAGGCGAGATGAACCTTGAGCGAATCAAGGTGGTGCGGGTCTGACGCCCGGCGGATCGAACAGCCGCCTTCTTCACGGCAGTTCAGCCACAGAGACACAAGACACAGAGAAAAACCACAGAGTTTTTTCTAATATTCTCAAAATCCGGAATGGGTAAAGAAAATTAGACCGAAATGTTGTCTAACCCTTTGAAATATTTATCTCCGCGTCTCTGTGTCTCTGTGGCAAATGCTTTTTCTGGGTTAGTAGGTTGCTGTGACCCTGCACTGCCACAGACGATTCCCCACAACAGTTTTTTCACTCCCCGTAAGGTGACGACATGAAGCCGACTTCCGCCCGTATGAGCCAGATAGTCTTCCTGGCCCTGTTTCTCTTTTTGTTCGTACAGACCGAGTACCGCGGCCATGACGAGATCAATGCCGCCGTGAACGCCTTCTTCCGGGCAGACCCCCTGGTGGTTGCGAGCTACCTTCTGGCCGCCAAATCCTGGACATGGCTCCTGCTGCCGGCCCTGCTGATGGTGGCGGCAACGCTCCTCCTGGGACGCTTTTTCTGCGGTTGGATCTGCCCGCTGGGGACTGTCCTCGATCTCTTAACGCCCAAAAAACGCACACGCCGCCCGATCACCGCGCTCAAGGGAAACCTGAAATACTGGCTCCTGCTGCCGATCCTGTCCTCAGCGCTGTTCAACCTGAATCTGGCCGGCCTGCTTGACCCCATGGCCATCCTGCTGCGGGGGCTGACATTCTTCCTGTACCCCCTCATGGGACTCTCTGCACGGGAAGGATGGGTCGGGCTCTACCGCATGCTGGGCGAACGGCGCGACGCCATTGCCCCGGCGTACGATCTGCTGCACGCCCACCTGCTCCCGTTCCGCGAAACGATCTATCCCCTGGCCGCCTTTTCGGCCCTGACCCTCCTGGCGATCATTGTTCTGGAATATTTCGAGGAGCGCAACTGGTGCCGCAACCTCTGCCCCTTGGGCACCCTGCTGGGGTGGCTGGGGCGCTTTTCCCTATTCAGGCGCATCCCCACCGGCCTGTGCAGCGACTGCGGGAAATGCCGCGAACTGTGCCCGACCACCTTTGACCGGGACCTGCTGGCCAAGGAGGAGTGCATCCTCTGCATGGAATGCCAAATGCACTGCCCGAAGCACCGCATCTCGTTCCGTCTCACCCTCCGTCGCAGGGGGACCGGGCCGCTCCTGCCGGAGCGGCGTGTGCTGCTGGGGGGCATGGCGACCGGTCTGCTTCTGGCGATCCCGGCGCGCTTCCGCTTGCCGGAAAAGGAATCGCGCCTGCTCCGCCCCCCCGGTGTGCGCAATGAGGACGAATTTCTCAAAAAATGCGTCCGCTGCGGCGAATGCATGAAGGTCTGCCTGAAAAGCGCCATCTACCCGGCCGCCTGGCAGGCCGGGATCGAGGGCATCTTTACGCCTTTAATCATTCCGCGTCTGGGTTACTGCGAATACAACTGCACCCTGTGCGGCCAGGTCTGCCCCACCGGGGCCATCCCCAGATTGCCGGTGGACGCCAAACAGCGCGAGGTGATCGGCAAAGCGGTACTCGACAAGAACCACTGCCTGCCGTTCGCCAAAAAGATCGACTGCATGGTCTGCGAAGAACACTGTCCCATACCTACCAAGGCCATCCGCTCGCGGGAGGTGGAGACCCTTGGGCTGGACGGCAGGCGCAAGATGGTCAAGGAACCTTATGTGGTGGAGGATATCTGCAACGGTTGCGGCATCTGCGAGAACGTCTGCCCTCTGGAGACAAAGGCCGGCATCGAGGTCTTTGCGGTGAAAGACCGGACACCGATCTCCGAGGGGTCCGGGGGCACGGCGCAGGTTGGGTCTGGATTGGGATACCAGTAACGTTGCCGCTCGAAATTTCGAATTTATCTGGTACTATGTAATAATAATAAAATTACAATAAGAAGCCGTTCATCGACAGCCAACGATTTTATTGACGTTACTGCCTTCTTTGTCTAGTATGAATTAATGCGGATTTATTAACGATTCCTAGCAGATTGTTGAGAATCGTTATGAGGAGGCAGGTCAACAAGGCGCACGTGTGAGAAAATGAGGCGTACCATTCGGTACGCTCCCGCTTATGAGCGGGCGGCTACACAGCATACCAGCCACGCAGGAGATTTTCGACGACCTGCTGATATGGATCATCAGAGGCAAGGACCACAGCCTATGCAGAAAATACCCCTGATTACTGCCAAAGCGGGCATGATACTCGTACGGGACGTTTTTCGCAGCGAATCTGCAATCGGCATCCCCATCTGCGGCAAGGATACGGAACTGACCGATACGCTCATTGCCCGACTGGAGAACCTGAAGGTTCAATCCGTATACGTCAAGGGGTATCCCGTCCGGGAAGAGGGGGACCGCAGCCTTGACGACCTCCTTCGTGATCTGGACAGCCGCTTCGCTAAGGTCCGCCAGGATCCGCTAACGGTAAAACTCCATGACATCTACGCCGACTACCTGAAATGTTCCATGGGAGAATCCGGTGGACGAAAAACAGACTGAACTGAAAAAGATCATCATGGACACCAAAACGCTCCCCACGTTGCCCGGTGTCATCAACAAGCTGAACTCCCTGTCCGATAACGACAAATCTTCGGTGCAGGAAATGGCCAGGATCGTATCTTCGGACCAGGTGCTTTCAGCGCGCATACTCAGACTGGCCAACTCTCCCTCCTATGGCTTTTACCGCGTTTCGACCATCTCCAACGCCATGATCCTGTTGGGGGTCAACGTGGTCAAAAGCCTGGCGATTTCCTCATCAATCTTTGAGGTCATGGAGAAAAACAGCGTGGGGCTGTGGGAACATTCCCTCGGAACCGGGGTCGCCTCCAACCTGATCGCCAAAAAGCTTGGCCTGCCGGAGTGCGAGGAGATCGCGACCGCCGGGCTTCTGCACGACATCGGCAAGATCATCATCAGTCTCAAATGCAGTGAGGCCGAGTGTGAGGTCCGGCGTATCATCGATGAAAAACAGATCTACATTCGGGAAGCAGAGCAGGAGATTATCGGCACCGACCACGCAGAAGTCGGGGCATGGCTTGCCAAGAGCTGGTTCCTGCCGGACAAGCTGACGGAACCGATCAACTGCCACCACAACGTTGAAGCATCGGAGAACCATCGCATCAAGACCTCAGTGGTACATATGGCCGACGTGCTGATCAAGGCCAGCGGCTTTGGCGACAGCGGCGACAGCTATGTCCCCCTGATCCAGCAAGCCGCCTGGGACGCCCTCAAGCTCAACGAGCAGATCATTGCCGAAATCGTCGAGGAACTGGAGGACCGGCTGGTTGAGGTCAAGAACTTCAGCCTCGAACTTCAGCAGAGCGGCGATGCGCCCCCCTCTTAGGATAACCCTCGTTTCAACCGACGGGCAGCTTACCTCGCAGCTGCAGTTGCGCCTGCATAAGTAGGGGGTATCAGGCGACCGGCGTGTCGTACAACGATGGCGTGCTGGGTATATTCGGTTTGCATCAGATAAAAAAGGCGACCTCCCCGCGGGAAGGTCGCCTTTTTTATCTGTTTGCAACCAAGGGACTACATCTTGTGGCACTTGGCGCAGAATTTGTCGTCCTTGACAGAGAAAGCGTCCTTGCCCTGGTTGTGGCATACCCCGCAGGATGCGCCCTTCTCCATGTCGGCCATGGTAGCCTTGCCGGTCACAGCCTTGTAGGGGAACACCTTGGTGTGACAGTCGGCGCATTTGTAAGCCTGGATATGGAAGTCGTGGCTGAAGGTGGCATCGCCGGCATCGGTCTTGAAGGTTATGTTGCGCGGTTTGAACGCCTTGTGGCACTTGTCGCAGTCGCCGCCTGTGGCAAAGGCGTCCTTGCCGTTGTGGCAGGTCCCGCAGGACTTGCCCTTTACCATGTCATCCATGGTGAAGGCACCGGACACAGCCTTGAAGGGGAAGACCTTGGTGTGGCAATCCGCGCATTTATATGCCTGGAGATGGAATTCGTGGCTGAAGGTGGCCTCGCCGGCAGAGGTCTTGAAAGCGATGGTGGCCGGCTTCATCCCCTTGTGGCACTTGTCGCAGTCGCCGGTCGTGGCGAAGACGTCCTTGCCGTTGTGGCACTTGCCGCAGGATGCGCCTTTTGCCATGTCATCCATGGTGAACTTGCCCACAACCGCCTTGTAGGGGAAGGTCTTGGTGTGGCAATCCTTGCAGGAATATACCTGGATGTGGAGCGAGTGACGGAAGGTTGCCGGCGTGGCATTCTTGACCGTGAAGGTGATGTCCTTCGGCTTCAGTCCCATATGGCAGCGATCGCAGTTGCCGGCAACGGTAAAGGCCTTGGCGCCGTTATGGCACACACCGCACGTCTTTCCTTTTTCCATCTCGGCCATGGTGACGCTCTTGCCTTTGCCGCTGAAGACCTTGCCGTTATGGCAGCTCTTGCAGGCGCCACCGGTCTTGGAGACATGCGCCGTATGGCCGAAGATCGCATCCGCCACGCCCTTGATCTTGAAGACCTTGTCCTGGGTCTTCCCCTTGTGGCACCTGACGCAGTCCTTTTCGCTGGCCACGCTGAAGGCCTTGACACCGCTGTGACAGGCACCGCAGGATTTGGTCTTTTCCATCTCGGCCATGGTGTAATGGGTGCGAGCCCTCAGGTCGTAGAGGGCGTTATGGCAGATCTTGCAGTTGTTGTCATATTTGAGGAGGTGGAATTCGTGGCTGAAAACGACCGGGGACGCATTTTTGAGGCTAAACTTGATGTCCTTGGTTTCGACTGCAGCGGCGCAGACGGCTGTGAATAGAATAACCGCAAGGATATACGCTGGGATGTGCTTCTGCATTCTAACCACTCCTCAATGATAAGATTCAAATTGGATTTATAAGCGAATCACTATACAGGAGCCTGCATACTTCGTCAATTGCAAAGTAGGCACCGAAGCGGAGCCCCAAAAGTTAAGGTTTTGCGGTTGATACGCCTTCTGACCTGTGGTATAGAAATGGGCACATTTCCCCCATAAGGTGAATTTAATAGATGATGCTCTCACTCGACAGAATCATAGAACAGGCCCTGCTCGAAGACATCCACACCGGCGACATCACCACGCAGGCGCTGATTCCCGCCGATAGCCGGGCTTCGGCCCGCCTGATCGCCAAAGAGGAGTTGACCCTGGCCGGGCTGTTCGTCGCCGAAACGGTTTTCAAACGCCTCAATGCCAATGTGGAGTTTATCCCCGCCATGGCGGAGGGGGCACAGGCCGACAAAGGCGCCCTGATCGCCTCGGTACGCGGCAGCGCGGCCGAACTGTTGATGGGCGAACGGGTGGCCCTGAACCTGCTCCAGCGCTTGAGTGGCATCGCCACCCTCACCTCGCGCTATGTCGCAGCGGTGGCCGGAACCGGGGCGCGTATCGTCGATACCCGCAAGACCACCCCCGGCCTGCGGGAGCTTGAAAAATACGCCGTACGCGTCGGCGGCGGCATCAACCACCGAACCGGGCTCTACGACGGCATCCTGATCAAGGAAAACCATATTGCCGCCACCGGCGGCATTGGGGAAGCGATCAAGCGGGCACGCAACTATATCCCCCATACCCTGAAGATCGAGATCGAAACCGAAACCCTGGCTCAGGTCGACGAGGCACTGGCGAGCGGCGCCGATATCATCATGCTGGACAACATGAGCCTCGCCGACATGCGTTCCGCCGTGGCGGCCATTGCCGGCCGCGCCCTGGTAGAGGCATCCGGCGGGGTCAACCTGGAGACGGTCCGCGCCATTGCCGAAACCGGCGTCGATATCATTTCCGTCGGAGCCCTGACCCATTCAGCGCGGGCCATGGACATCTCCATGCTGCTGGATTGACCGGGCGTCAGAGCCAAACCGTAGGAGTCGTTTCCATGCATCAGAAGGCAGCCACCATCCTGCAGCTCTTCCGGCAACGGGGCGGGTTCGTTTCAGGCGAACAGCTCAGCAGGGAGCTTGGCGTTTCGCGCACTGCGGTCTGGAAACACATCTCGGCACTCAGGGCAGCGGGGTACCAGGTCGAGGCGTTCCCCTCCCGGGGATACCGGTTGCTTTCGTCACCCGACACCCTTGCGGCCGAAGAGATCGCCTTGCAGTTGGACACCGCGATCATCGGCAAACGACTCGTCAACCTGGCACTGACCACCTCCACCAATGCCGAGGCATTCCGCCTGGCTGAGGGAGGCGCCGACGAGGGGACGGTGGTTACGGCCGATGAGCAGAACAAGGGCAAGGGACGCCTGGGCCGAACCTGGTCATCTCCGCCGGGGGCCAACCTCTACTGTTCGGTCATCCTGCGCCCGCAGATCAAGCCCTTTGAGGCCCCCCAACTCACGTTCCTCTCCGCCGTCGCGGTCGCCAGGGCCATTGAACAGGCCGCCGGCCTGAAACCGGAGATCAAATGGCCCAATGACGTACTGATCGGCGGTAATAAGGTTGCCGGGCTGCTTAACGAGATGAGCGCCGAAACCGACGGCATCAATTTCGTCATCCTGGGCATCGGCGTCAACCTGAACATGACTGCCGACCAGTTTCCGGGCGACCTGCGCCATCCAGCCACGTCGCTCTTCATGGAAACGGGGGCCAAGGTCGGCCGGGCGCGTTTCACCGCGCTCCTCCTGAGCGAGTTGGACCGCCTCTATGCCGGCTTTCTCGACTACGGCTTCGCCCAGGTGCGCCGGGAATGGCAAGAGCGCTGCAATGCCGGCGGCCGCGAGGTGGTAGTAAGCAATCACGGCTGCGACGACATCAGAGGACAGTTTGCCGGCATCGATAGCGACGGCGCTCTGCTGGTGCAATGCCCAAATGGCGAGATCGAACGGATACTCAGCGGGGATGTGAGGGTGCTCTGAAATGCTTCTGGCGATCGACGTCGGCAACAGCAATATCGTTCTCGGAATCTATGACGGGTCGCAGCTCATCCGCAACTGGCGGCTCTCCACGGACAAATCGCGTACATCCGACGAATACGCGGTCCTGCTGCACAGCCTGTTCGGCCAGGCCGGCCTCGGATTTGCATCCATAAACGCCGCCATAATCTCTTCGGTCGTCCCCCCGCTGACCGGGGTGATGGAGGCCATTGCCCACGACTTTTTCATCCTGACCCCCTATGTGGTTGGCCCGGGGATCAAGACCGGCATGCCGATTCACTACGACAACCCCCGCGAGGTAGGGGCCGACCGTATCGTCAATGCCGTTGCGGGATACGAGAAACATAAAGGAGCCCTGGTCATCGTGGATTTCGGCACCGCCACCACCTTTGATTTTGTCAACGCCAGGGGGGAATACTGCGGCGGCGCCATCGCCCCCGGCCTGGCCATCTCCCTGGAAGCGCTCTTTCAGCGGGCCAGCAAGCTCCCGCGCGTTGACATCGCCAAGCCGCCCCACATCATTGCCAAAAACACCGTAAACTCCATGCAGGCCGGCATTTTTTTCGGCTATGTCGGCCTGGTTGACGGAATTGTGGAACATATGCGTTCGGAAGCGAAGGAAAGATTCAGGGTGATTGCCACCGGAGGGTTGGCATCCCTGATTGCGCCTGAATCCAAAACCATTGACGAGGTGGACGAATTCCTTACCCTGGAGGGACTGAGAATACTGTACGAACGCAACCGCTGATTCCGGTGTCACGGCATAGCGAGCGGATAACGAACGCATTGACGGACAGGCCGGAACACCTTATTGAGACACGCGTTGAACTAACAGCGAAGAAATGGCAGCTACGCAGAGGATATCTCATTTTTAAGGGGGCTATGCAATGGGACAGTACGACACAAGCAAACTTCGCAACCTTGGTATCGTCGCACACGGAGGGGCGGGCAAGACCTCCCTGTCCGAAGCGATCCTGTTCAACGCCGGGATGATCGACCGTTTGGGGCGGGTTGACGACGGCACCTCCACCATGGATTTCGAGCCTGAGGAGATCAAGCGCAAGATATCCATCACCTCGGCCCTGGACCATTGCGGGTGGAACGGCCATTCCATTCACATCGTTGACACCCCCGGCTATGGCAACTTCATTGCCGACACCCGCGCCTGCATGCGCGCCCTGGATTGCGCTGTCGTCATACTGTCCGCCATCTCCGGCGTCAAGGCCCAGACCGAGGAAATCTGGAGTTGGGCCAACGAGTTCGAAATCCCCCGCATCGCCTTCGTCAACAAGATGGACCGGGAGCGGGCCAATTTTCTTCGGGCCATCGACGACATGGAGAAGTCCCTGGGAGCGCGGGGCGTTCCGATCCAGATGCCCATAGGGGCCGAAGACAAGTTTGTGGGGATCATAGACCTGATTCACATGAAGGCTTGTTTCTACCCAAAGGATGGCTCAGGGATCTGCACCGAAGGTGAGATACCCCCCGAATACCGGGATGAGGCCGCAGGCCTGCGTGAGCACATGATCGAGACCGTGGCCGAAGCCTACGACGCCCTGACCGAGAAATACCTGGAAAGCGGTGAACTGACTGTCGAGGAGATCATCGACGGCCTGCGGGTTGGGACCATGCGCAACACCTTTACGGCCGTGTTGTGCGGGTCAGCCGTGCAGAACATCGGCGTCAGGCAATTGCTCGACGCCGTCTGCGCCTTCCTGCCATCGCCCCTGGACCGTACCAAGGCGGTCGGAACGGAGCCCAAAAGCGGCGAGATGATCGAGCGCGGCCCGGATGAGAAGGAACCGTTTTCGGCCCTGGTATTCAAGACCACGTCCGACCCCTATACGGGAAAGATCACCATCTTCAGGATGTACTCGGGGGTGCTCAACTCCGATTCCACTATCTTCAACTCGACCAAAGGGGTCGAAGAGCGCATCGGCCAGATCTATGAGCTTGAGGGAAAGAAGCAGCACCCCATCAAACAGGCTGTTGCCGGCGATATCGTTGCCGTGGCCAAGCTCAAGGAGACCATAACCGGCGATACCCTGTGCGATGCCGCCAAACCGATCGTGTATGAGCCGGCCCGCCAGCTCCTGCCGGTGATCTCCTATGCCATCGCCCCCAAGACCAAGGCCGACGAGGACAAGATCCACAGCGCCCTGCACCGTATGATCGAGGAAGAGCCGACCCTTGAATCGCACCGTGACCCCCAGACCAAGGAGTTCATCATCTCCGGCATGGGCCAGGTGCACTTGGAGGTGATCGTCGAAAAGCTGAAACGGAAGTTCGGCGTCGAGGTCCTGCTCAAGACCCCTAAAGTGCCGTACCTGGAGACGATACGCGCCTCTACCAAGGTCCAGGGCAAATACAAGAAGCAGTCCGGCGGCCGGGGTCAGTACGGCGATTGCTGGATTGAGATGTCGCCCACCGGCCGGGGCGATGGGTATCTGTTCGAGGACAAGATCGTGGGGGGGGTCGTCCCGCGCCAGTATATCCCGGCTGTTGACAAGGGTATCCAGGAGGCTGCCGTGGAGGGATTTCTGGCAGGCTACCCCGTGGTGGACTTCAGGGTTGCGCTCTACGACGGCTCCTTCCATACGGTGGATTCCTCTGAAATGGCCTTCAAGGTTGCCGGGTCCATGGCGTTCAAGAAGGCGATGGAGCTGTGCAAACCGGTGCTTTTGGAACCGATCGTGAACATGAAGGTGACCGTTCCGGACGAAAGCATGGGGGATGTGATCGGCGACTTGAACTCCCGCCGCGGCAAGGTGGTCGGGGTCGAGCCAAAGGCCAACTCCCAGATCATCCGCGCCGTAGTGCCCATGTCCGAGGTGCTGGCCTATTCCAACGACCTCAAGTCCATGACCAGCGACCGTGGCCTGTTCAGCATGGAATTCTCCCATTACGAGGAGTTGCCGACGCACCTGTCCCAAAAGGTGATTGCCGAGTCCCAGGCAGCCAAAAAGGAGTAATGTCCTGTGCGGTTAGTTCGCACTACCCCCCAGCCCAGGGTTAAAATCAGGGTTAAAATTCAACGGAGGTTTTTATGGATGTAAAGCCGAGTAACGATACCACGGTCGAAAAGGGCAAACAGAATATGCTGCTGGTTGTACTGCTGATTCTCGTGGCAGCCTTTGCGTACCTCTATTTCTTCACCGGCCTGATCAAACCGCAGGAGGCCCAGAAACCGGCCGAAGCCCCGGCGCCGCAGGTTGTGAAGATGCCGCTGCCGCCGCGCGATGGAAAGACCGCCGCAACTGCGCCGGCTGGCGCAACGGCGGGCGCGCCGGAAGCCCGGAAGAATGCCGTTGCCCCTGCCAAACCCGAATCCCGGAAGGTGGCGGAGGCCGAGACGCCGGAAGAGCCCCAAAAACCCGGGCAGGGCAAGCCTTCCAAAGCTGCTCCCCCTGAAAAAAAATCGGTAACACCTGAGAAAAAGGGGACGGCTCCCGAGACGAAAGAGCCAAAACCGGCCGCAGCAACCAAACAGCAGCCTGCTGCGGCGGTGAAGAAACCGGCACAGGCTAAGGAAAATGAAAAAGTCGCTAAAGCCCCCGCCAAAGCAGCCGGCAAGGCTCAGAACGGCGCTCCGGCAGGACCGACAGGAGCGACAAAGAAACCGGCACTCGCCGCGCTTGACAAGGAAGGGGCGAAAGCCGCTCCGTCCACGGGGAAAGGCCCCTGGACGGTCGTGGTGGGGAGCTATGTCCTCGAGGACGCCATGGCGTCGGACCTGGCGCGTGTCAAAGGCGCTGGGCTGGAGGCCGCCGTAAAGGAGGGGGGCCGCAGGAAGGCCGCCATGAACCGTCTCCTTGCCGGTGAATATCCGACCCGCGCCGAGGCCCAGAAAGAGCTGGACATGTTGAAACAATACACCTCGGATGCCTTTATCCTGGAGCAGGGCGGCAAGTTTGCCGTCTATGCCGGTTCCTACCTGCTCACCGAGCGGGCCGATTCGGAGAAGGAGCGGCTGGCCGCGGCCGGCATCAAGCTGACCATAAAACACGCTGAGGTGTCCATACCGGCAAAAAGCCTTACCGCTGGCACGTTCAGCGATAAAAAGGCTGCCGACGCGGCAGTTAAAAAGCTGAAAGGCATTGGCTTCAAGGCCACGCTGTTCCGGCTGTGACGAGGGCTATGGCCGCCGAAACGATCAAACTGAAGATATCCCCGGCCGTGGCAGAGTGTCTCCGTCCGGGGCAGAGCACAGAAGAGCGGCTCAGGAGGCTTGAGAGCGCCTCTGTCCTGGAGCCGTTCGACCGGTTCATGCTCATCTTCTGTCTGATGAGGGATGATGACCACGAGGTCAAGGCTGCGGCGCAGTCGGCGTTTTCCTCGTTGCCCGGGGAAACGCTGCTCGCAGTAGCCGGTTCACAAGACGCCCATCCTGCAGTCCTCGACGCCATCGCCAAGGTCCATTATCAAAGGGATGGCATTGCCGAAGCGCTCCTGGAAAGCGGGTTGCTTTCCACGCCTGCCCGTTCCTTTCTGCAAAAGATCATCGAACATAGGCCCCAGTCCCATGAGTCCCATGAGTCCCATGAGTCCCATGATTCAGATGATTCAGATGAGTCAGATGAGGCGCTGTCTGAGGACAGTGAAGAATTCCAGAGCAAGTACCAAATGGCACAGGTGATGGGTATTGGTGAGAAGATCAAGATGGCCATGACCGGCGACAAGGAATGGCGTTCAGTCCTCATCAAGGATGCAAACAAGCTCGTATCGACGAGCGTCATCAAGAACCCGCGCTTCTCCGAAGCCGAGGTCGTAGCCCTGCTGAAATCCGGTATCCAGAACGACGAGATCATGCGCCTGATCTGCGCCAACAAGGAATGGGTGAAAAACTACAATATCCGCAAAGCGCTGGTGGACAATAACCGCACGCCGATACAGAAAGCCCTGCGCTACCTCGCTACCCTTAATGATAAGGATATCGCCGGCTACGCCAAGAGCAAGAATGTTTCATCGGTTGTCTCCACCCAGGCGAAACGGATAATTCTCAACAAGAAAAAATAGGATCTTCAGAACTTTATCCGCAAAGGAATGTACGGACAAGTCCTTGACCGAGGAGCGGGAGTTGGGATGGCCATAATTAATAATGCCAAACGCGAGATCAACGCCAAAATAGTCTACTACGGACTCGAAGGAGCCGGCAAAGGCACCTCGTTGCGCTATCTGCACGACCGGATCAAACCGTCGCTTCGCGGCGAGCTGAAAACACTGCTGGCCAGCGGCGGTTCACTGCTCTTCTTTGATTTCAGCCCGTTCGAGCAGCCGGTTTTAGGCGGTTACCGCATCCGTTTCCACATCTATACCTTGCCGGGCAGGGTCAACAATCCCGCGGCCTGGAAGATGACCCTCAAGGGGGCCGACGGGGTGGTGCTGGTCGTTGACGCTGCAGACACCTCCCCGGCGGGACGTCAGGGTATGGAGAGCCTGCGCGATTACCTGGCATCGTACGGCATGAGCCTGCACGATATGCCGGCAGTCCTTCAGATCAACAAGGCGGACCGGAACAAATCGGCTTCCACGGCGGCAACTGCGGCCCTGCTGGAGTTGGAGCACCTTTCTGCCCACCTGACCACGGCGCTGAACGGCGAGGGGGTGCTGGAAACGTTCTCGATCCTCACCCGCCAGATTATGGAGCGGATCAGTGCGGAAAGCAGTCTAAAGGCCGATCACACCCCCCTTCCCCCTTCCTCCGTGGCCGCCCAGGGTCGGACGTCCGCCGCACCGCTTGAAGAACGCCCCAACAGGGTGCCTGTGCGAGACCACGCGTTGGTGCCCGCACAGCTTGGCGGCGCTGTCGCCGGGCCCCTTGTCGAGAGTCCCCCTTCACCCCCCGCCGGCGATGCAAAGACCTGTGCATATCTGCCGCCTGAGACGGAACACGGGAGCGACCCGCGGGTGGCACCGGCCGATGAGGCGGTGGCGCTCGCTGACGGAAGCATGCGGATACCCCTGACGATCTCCCTGCACGGTCAGGCGAGGCGCTTTCTGTTGAAGGTCACTGTCGAGCCCGATACAGAGGCGCCATGACCTCCTGGATTTCGACTATCGGATGATGGAACGCCTGGCCCCGGCCTGAGCCGATCCGGGGATGATGAAGGGGACGCGCTGGCGGTATTGGCGGTACTGGTCGCCAATCTCCACCAGGAGCCGGCGCTCCTCGATCAGGGCACCTATGACGAAATAGAGTGTCGAAAGGGCAGTCAGAAGAAGCCACTGGGCGGTCATGACCGGGTTGAGCAGGAGGAAGGTAATGGAGAACAGATACAACGGGTGGCGCACGATGGCATAGTATCCGCCCGTGACCAGTTGATGAGGCCCGTCGTGTCCACGGCGCAGTTGCCTGATGCCGAGGAAGTCGCCCGCCCCGGTCCGGCGCACGCAATCCACCAGGATCACCCCGCAGACCAGTTGGGCCAGGTACATGACGAGGCTCCAGACGCCGGGGGCGAAATAGAGCACCGGCGATGAGCGGAAAGCGCCCATGACCCAGCCGAACAGCATAAGGGAGATCAGGTTGTAAGTCAGGCGGTATCCGCGCGGTTCGCCGTGGCACAGCCGCCCGATCACCCCCTTGACCCGGTTTGCGGCAAAAAGCGAATGGGCGGCGGCAAACAAGAGGAAACGCAGTATAAAGACGCAATAGTCCGGCAGCAGAGCCTCCCTGTAACCATTTTCGGGCGCACGGGATACGAGGTTATCACTGCCCCCTTGTATACGCAACTACATCGTGCTATATAGTTTTGTCCGGAAGTCCGGATGAAAACTATATGTTTTCTATTCTGAAACGAGCAATTTTTCGTCTTGGCCAGGAAATCAAGAGATTGCGCGGAGGCGTACACCGGTACGCCGCACAAGCAAGCTTGAAGATTGACACCGCCATGGCGGAAGAGGGCCGTTTACGAATGAAAACTATATAGCGCTGTCAACACACATCCGGCAGGGAGGTTATTTGATGGCAGTCATCACGTTTTCGCGGGAAATGGGCACCGGGGCTTATCACATTGCTGAAGAGGTTGCCAAGCGACTCAAGTACACCTTTGTAGATGGCGCCAGGATCAGCGCCATCGCCCCCCAATACGGTCTTTCTGCCGATCTGCTCCAGATGGTTGACGAAAAACCCCCTGCCTACATTACCGCTGAAGACCGCAAGCGTGCGGCGGCCCTTAACACGGTCGAACTCATCCTGCTGGATTTCGCCCGCAAGGGGAACGTGATCCTGTATGGCCGCGGCGGTCAGGACCTGCTCAAGGAATGCCGCAACGTTTTAAGGCTCCGCTTCATCGCCGATTTCGAGGAGCGCGCCGAGCGTTTTGCCGAGCGGGAGTGGATCGATCCCGACATGGCGAGGTCGATGATCCGCCGCAGCGACCACCAGCGGGGCGGATTCATCCATTTCTATTTCGACCGGGACTGGCACGACCCCTTGGGGTATGACCTGGTGTTCAACACGTCGCGCATGTCGGAAGAGGCCATTGTGGAGTGCATCGTGGCGGCAGCCAAGGCCCCCCACCTCAAGGAGGCGGATAAGGGCGCCGCAGAGTTGATCGACAACGCCAGCCTTATGAAGAGGATCGAGACCGCCTTGTTGAATTCGCCGGACCTGGACTATCGCCCCTTCACGATCGATGTCCAAAAGGGGAAGGTCCATCTCAGCGGCTACCTCGCCTCGGAAAAGGAAAAAAAGGAAGCCATCAAGATCGTCGAGTCGGTCAAAGGGGTCAAATCGCTTCAGGAAGACATCCAGGTAGTCAATTACAAGTCCTACAAGGACCGAAGCTGACTCTCACGCATTCGCTGTTCGATACGCGCCTTCAGGGGGACGAGGAGCGCATCCTCAAAACGGATGCCGCCACGTCCCCTTCCCATTTCCTGCCCCTGCTCGATGCCGTGAAAATCCGAGCCTCCGGTCGCCAGCAGCCCCAGATCCCCGGCAATCCG
>JBEKFJ010000010.1:0-28457 GCA_050013355.1 Oryzomonas sp. | reverse complement strand
AACTCAGGTTGTTCAAAAATAGTCAGATCGTCGCACCCGCAGTATAATCGCCTCCGGCGATTATCGGTGACGAAGCGCAGCAGAGTTCATCCCGCAGGGACAGAACCGGAACGGTTCTGCTAAAGGCCCTGCGGAGGCGTAGCAGCGCTACGCCGCACAATTTCATTTGTGAAATTGGACCGCGAAGGCGCCCGAAGGGTGAGGACGCAGGCCGAAGTCACAAAAGGGCTTTCGAGGACGAAGGCCTGATGGCTGTTTTTCAACAACCTACTTAGAGGGGATCAATCCCTCACCGACATGGCCATCCATACCCCGCCCAGACAGAAGATGATATTGGCCCCCCAAGCCGCAATCAACGGCGGCAGCACCCCGCTGCGCCCGTAGGAAAGCAGCATGGCGTTGACCACGAAATAGGCGAAACCGATGCCGATGCTGGCCCCAATCCCGAGGGCGGTACCGCCTGAACGGCTGTTCCTGAAGGCGAACGGAATGCCCAGGATGACCATCACAAAGGCCGCAAACGGCGCGGAAAGTTTGGTGTGCATCATGGTCAGGTAGCGAAAGGCCTGATAACCGCCGCTCTGCAGGTTGTCGGCATACTCCTTGAGCTTCTTGAAACTCAGGTTATCAGCGTTGTTGTCCAGCACGCGCAGGTCGTCCAGCTTCAAGTTCAAGGCAACATCCATGGTTTGGGGCCGTCTGACGACATACCCGTGTCCCTGGCTGAAATCCTTTATCACCAGTTCCTTCAGGGTCCAGCGGCCGTCATGGAATTCGGCCGAGTCGGCATCCATACGGCTGGTCGGATTCAAGGAACCGTCCAGTTTCCAGAGAATGACCCCCCGCAGCACCTTTGCCTGGGGGTCGAACAGATGGGCCTGCAGGATCAGGCTGTCGGAACGGAACCAGATATTGTTGCGCCTGAAGACCGCGTTGATGCCCTGCTTCCTGATATCGAGCCGTTCGATCCTCTCCATGCGCTCATAGCAGACGGGCACCACCAGTTCGGTGTTCAGAAGCAGCAGAAAGCTTGCCGCCAGCCCCAGGAACAGCATGGGAAACGAGATACGCAGCAGGCTGATCCCGCAACTGCGCATGGCGATGATCTCGCTGTTGCGGGAGAACAGTCCCAGGGTCAGCAGGGTCGCCATCAGGATCGAAAACGAGGCGGTCTGGCCGACCATCTCCGGCAGCTTCCAAGCAAAAAACCGCACGATGTTCCCTCCGGAACCGCCGGCGCGAATGAAGCGCGGTATCTTGTCCATCATGTCCAGCACCAGGTACACGGCCACGAAACTGCTCATGCAGAGGCCCAGCAGACGCAGCCAGGCAGATGCTATGTAGCGGCTGAGGATACTCACCGCATCAGGCCTTCTTCCCGATCAAAGTCAACAGCGCATCCTGCACAGCCCCTTGGATGCTGCGTTCCAGGGACGCCATCCTCAGACAATACCATCCTGCCGCCAAAAAGATCATATTGGGAAGCCAGAGTGCCAGCCCTGCCGGAAGTGTTCCCCGTTCCGCCAAGGTCCGCAGAAGTGACAGCAGCACGTAATAGGCCAGCAGGATGCCGATGCTGACGGAAAACCCGGCCGATTTGCCCGAACGGCGGTTCTGGATACCCAGCGGGACGGCCACGACGGCAAATACCAGCGAGGCGAACGGAAAGGCGAAACGGCTCTGCAACTCTGCCGTCATCTTGAGGCGGGTCGCCTTGGGCGTTGCAGGGTTGTCGATCTGGTGCCGCAGTTCGTTGATCCCCATGTCCAGCTCATTTCGCCCAATGCCTCCCTCTTTGTCGGGGCCGGCCACGGTCAGGTCGTATTCACCAAAATTGACCAGACGGTATTCCTCCCCCCTTCCCGCCGCATGGATACTGCCGTTATTAAGCACCAGACAGATATCCAACTGGCCGGGCGTACAGCCGACCTTCCCGGTGGCGGCAAAGATGGTCATGGGCCGAGCCTGGTCGCGGCTATCCTGGATAATGACCCCCTTGAGGGTCTGGTTCTGTTCGTCGTAATGGTCGGTGTAGAGGATGATGCCGGGGATTTCATCCCAGAAGACCTTCTCGCGGATCGTCGCGGCCACGTTTTGCTTCAACATCTCGAAACTGATGCGCTTGAAGCCGGTGTTGCCCCAGGGGACCCCGATAGTACTTGCTGCAAGGGTCAAAAGCACGGCAACCATGGCGCATAGCATCACCGGCGGCATGATCTGCACCAGGCTGAGCCCGCCTGATTTCATCACCGTGATCTCGTTATCGGCCGAGAGGCGCCCAAAGGCCAGCAGCACCGCCAGCAAAAAGGCCATGGGGATCGTGAAGACAAGGAACGAGGGCATGAGATACAGGATCATCCGGCTGACATCTGCCATGGGCACGCCGCGGGAGATGACCAGGTCGGTTAGCTTGATCAGCCGCCCCATCAGCAGGATCAGGGTGAAGACCACGATGCCGAACAGGAACAGCGATGCGATCTCGCGGATTATGTAGAGAGTGAGGATACGCTTCATCATGATGATGATACATGAGCCGCGGACAGGTGTAAAGGGAAGGCGGGAAGAAAACCCCGTCACGCCCACAGGTTGTTGAAGATCGTCATGAGGAGGCTGTGTATGCAAGGCGCAAGCGAGCGAGGAAGCGAGGCGTACCCCTCGGTACGTCGAGCTTTTGAGTGAGCGGCAACGCCGCAGACCAGCCCCGCAGTAGATTTTCAACAACCTGTCAAACGACGCCGGCCAAGCCCAGCAGGGCGCCAAGCCCTATCAGCCAGAGCGGGTTCAGCCTGCTCTTCAGAACGATCAGCACGGTTGCCGCCGTAAGGCTGTAGGCACCCCAACCATCGTCGGCCCCCCGGGCTATGATGCAACCGCTCGCCAGCACCAAGCCGATAGCCAGGGGGGAGATGCCGGTCTGAATGATGAGTCGCCAGCGCGTGCCGCGGATTTTCTCCCAAAAGCGCATGAAAATGAAGATCAGCAGGCTCGAAGGGCCGCACATGGCCGTTGTGGCGGCCAGAGCCCCGGACAGTCCCGCCACATGCCAGCCGATCAGGGTAGCGATAATCGAGTTGGGCCCCGGCGTGGCCTGGGAAATGGCCACCAACTGGGCAAAGGTAGCGTCGTTCATCCAATGGTAGGTCTCTACCGCCAGCCGGTGCAACTCGGGCAACACCGCGCCGGCCCCGCCAAAGGCCACCAGGGACAACATCCCGAACTGGAGCATGATCTCGGTAATTACGTTCATGGCGCCTAGCAGTACCGGCGTGCCGCTACCCACATGCTTGCGGGCGCCAGGCCGAACATGACCGCCAGCAGTGGCCAGCGCAGAAAAACGACCGCTCCCAGGATCAAAGCGCTGAAAACCAGTAGAAGCGGCCGTTTTAAAAGGTCGGCGGCCATCCGCAGCCCCATGGCCAGGATCAGGCCGGCCGCGACCGCGGCAATACCGCGCAGCATGGCCTGGATCGCGGGCAACTCGCCGAAGCGATCAAAGAGAGCTCCGAGCGCGATGATGATGATGACCGGAGCGCCCAACAGGCCGAACAACGAGACAACAGCGCCGCTGGCCCCCTGAAAGCGGGCTCCGACACAGACCGACATGTTGACGATGTTCGGCCCGGGCATAAACTGGCACAGACCGAACAGGGAGGTAAATTCCTCTGAGGAGAGCCAGCCGCGCTCTTCTACCATGGTGCGCCGAGCCCACGACATGACCCCGCCGAACCCGGACAGGGCAATCCGGTTGAATCCCCAGAATAGCTCGCTATGGCTGATCTCATGCCGTTGTTCCATGGTCAACTCCTGGAGGTATATTCAGTCGGTGCCGGGCGGGATGGTGCGACCGATGCATCATGTTTGAACACCATTCGGGCCGCACCTGTCAACAAAATGTTTATTCCGGAAAAAAGCATCTGCCACAGGGACTTAGAGACACAGAGGTTCACAGAGAAAAACAATTTTCGGTAATACCCATTATCAAGAATCGTTGTTTTTTGCTTGCCTTGTCCCGGTTTTCTCTGTGCCTCTGTGTCTCCGTGGCAGGTTTGGATTTTCAGCGATGGTCGGGTTGGGTAAGCAGTTCCAACTGCGACAGAAGCCCCATCGCTTCCCCGTCGTCATGGCCGCACATATCGGGGCTCGGGCTCAGGCTGGCACAGACCGGTGGACGTTCAGGACGGCCGAAGAGACGGCAGCGGTTGTCGGGCGTCAGTTGCACGCAACGCTCTCCAGCCGGTTTACCGGAACCCATGCCGGGAATGGGCGATGAGATCGAAGGAGCGATACAGCAGGCGGCGCATCCGACGCGGCATGCCATGGGGGTGTGACTCTTCATGATTGCGCCCTTGATGGAAAAAAAGCCCGTCGGGTATCCGGCGAGCTTTAGTTTTTTTGTGCCAAGAGTAGGTTGTTTAAAATCGTCATGAGGAGGCTGGTATGCAAGGCGCAAGCGAGCGAGGAAGCGAGGCGTACCCCTCGGTACGTCGAGCTTTCGAGCGAGCGGCAACGCAACAGACCAGACCCGCAGTAGATTTAAAACAACCTGTCAGGCTTTGGCTGCCCAGAGACCATGTAGATTGCATAGCTCCCGGGCGGTGAGGCTGGTGGCGGTGATGTTGAACGTGGCGGTGGGAACATCGCCCGGTTTAAGGGCCTGACGGTAAACCTTGCCGTCGGCAACCAGTTCAATCCACTCGATGTAATGTTTCTCTTCCATGGGATGAAGTACGCTGCCTACCGTGACCTTGACAACGCCGTCGTTGATTTCGATAACCGGCACATGCTTTTCCTTGGCGGCATCGACGGTGTTTTCCGTCAACTGTTTCATCGGTTCTCCACAGCAGAAAAGCGGGGCGCCGCCGGCGTGGACGATTTCGACGATATTGCCGCAATGTTCACACTTGTAGACTTCAAGAAGCATCGGCATGATGGTATTCCTCCTCTGTATCGTTGGATATATGCCTGTTTCCATGCGGCAAATCAGACAATTTTTATCCTTTATACCGTACTTTTACTTTTTTGCAAGCCTGAAAATGAAAAAAGGGGGATGCGTTGCCGCATCCCCCATCCTATACGCAATAAAAACTAATATCAGGACAGCTGGCGACCACCATCGGCGGCCCACTTCTCCAGCATGGCGGTGGTAACGGACTTGGGACGCTCGATGGCGTAGCCCAGGCCGCGGTCCCAACTGATGTTGGCCATGCAGCCCAGGGCGCGGCCGACACCGAACAGGACGGTGTAGTAGTCCCATTCCTTGACGCCATAGTACCACTGGATGACGCCTGACTGGGCATCAACGTTCGGCCAGGGGTTCTTGGTCTTGCCGTGCTCGGTGAGAACGCCTGGTGCCGTTTCGAATATCATGGCGACCAGTTTGAACAGCGGATCGTCCTTGAGGCCCGGAGTAGCAAGGCAGAATTCACGCTGAGCCATGTAGCGCGGGTCGGTCTTGCGCAGAACGGCGTGGCCGTAGCCCGGAACGACCTGGCCGGCATTGAGGGTATCCCAGAGGGCCTTGGTGACGTTATCCTTGGTCGGCTCGGCGCCGGCGAGTTTTTTCTGGAACTCCATGATCCAGCCCAGAACCTCCTGGTTGGCCAGGCCGTGCAGCGGGCCGGCCAAGCCGTTCAGGCCGGCGGAATAGGCGTAGTAGGGGTCGGACAGGGCCGAATGCACCAAGTGGGTGGTATGGGCCGAGACGTTACCGGATTCATGGTCGGAGTGCAGGATGAAGTACATGCGCGCCACATCCTTGTACTGCTCGCTCTGCCCGATCATGTGGGCGAAGTTGGCGCCCATGTCGAGTTTCGGGTCGATGGCGATTTGCTTGTCGCCCCGGTACTTCAGGTTGTAGATGAAGGCGGCGATGATGGGGATACGCGCCACGATGTCGTAGGCATCCTCATAGACGGATTCCCAGGCAACCATCTTGTTGAATTTGCCGGAGTTGTAGAAAGCGGCAAACTTGGAGTCTTTCTGCAGGGCCAGGATGCCGACCGAGAGCATGACCATGGGATGGCTGTCCCTGGGCAGGGCGCGGATGGCGTCGAACACGTACTGGGGGACCGCCTGGCGCGTCTTCCACTCGGCCACCACCTCGGCGACCTGGGCATCGGTCGGGACGTCGCCGGTCAACAGGAAGTACCAGAAGGACTCGACGGTCGGGTAGGCCGAACCGGGAGCCTTGGGCAGCGCCTCAAAGGTCTCGGGGATGGTCTTGCCGCGGAAGCGGATGCCTTCCTGGGGATCGAGATAGGAGATGTCGGTGACGAGGCTGCGGATGTCGCGGGCTCCGCCGATGCATTGGTCGATGGTCACCTGATCGATGATCACCTTGCCGAATTCCTTGGTCAGCTTGGTGGTGCGGGGGCGGTGCTCCTCAATCTTCTGTTTGAGCGTCTCTTTCAGTGCCATGTTGGTACTCTCCTTTCGTTTTTGAGGTTAGAGCTGAGACAACTGTGGGCCAGACTCTTCGACACCATTAAAGCCAACAAAAAATCGACCGTCTACTCGATAGAAGAATCTTTTTTTAGGATACTGTATACAATTTGGGAGTGGTGTAGTTATACCAAAGCTTTGACAAAATGCAACAAAAATTTTAGCAGGACAGAATCGTCAACTCCTCACTGGAATAGGTCAACTGTTTAAGCCCGTCATCGCTGATATAGAAGGTATTTTCGATGCCGACCGCACCCTCCCCCGGAAAGACCACCTTGGGCTCAAAAGCAAAGACCATGCCCGCCTGAAGAGACATATCATTGAACCCACGGGCAATAAAGGGATATTCATCGATCTCGACCCCCAGGCCATGGCCGATAAAGGAAACCTGAGAGCCCTGGGCCCCCATGAAGCTGTCGCTATACCCCATCTCCACCGCCAGGGCCAGACAACGGTCATACACCTCCCCCCAGGGAATGCCCGCAACGGCGATCCGCTTCATCAACTCCTGCACCCGCACCATGTCGTCGTACCCCTTGGCTAGCCGGTCGGACAGACCGCCAAGGGCAAAGACGCGGGTCTGGTCCACCACATAGCCGTCAACGCTACCGGCAAAATCGACGATGATCGGCTCGTTGCGTCCAATCGGCTTGTAGCTCGCCCCTTGCCCGAAACAGGGGCTGGGCCCCACACCGCCGAAAGGGGTATCGGTATAGGCCGGTACAGCGCTGTCCGTGCCGGAAAAAGTATGGCCAAAGAACATTTCACCGTTAAAAACACGCATCCTGATCATCCCGAGGTGGCCGTCCAGGCGGGCCGAATGTTCAAGCTCTGCCGCCAACTCCAGGTCACTCATCCCTTCGCGGATCACTTCCCCCGCCCGGCGTGTCACCCTGTCAACCTGATCGGCCGCATCCTTCATGAGGTGGATCTCGTAGTGGCTTTTGATCATGCGCACCAAACGGATCAGCGGCGTGGCGTCACTGAATTGCACATTCGGGAATATCTTGCGGTAGCGCTCGAAAAGGGTGACCGGCAACACGTCGAACTCCATGCCGATCCTTTTCGGCTCGGGATAGCCGTAGCCGGCCACCAACGACGGGATGTCCCTGGGCGAACCAAAGGGCATCACCTCCTTCAGGCCCGACTCCATGCGCGCCCGGGCGGCATCCCGGCGCACCAGGTACAACGGCTGCCCTTGGGCGGGGACATACAGGCAGCCGTTCTGGACCGTGCCGGTAAAATAGAACAGGTCGGCATTCTGGACAATAATGACGGCATCCAGCCCCTCGGCGGCCATGTGGTTTTGCAGCATCCTGCAGCGGTATTCCAACTCGGTGGCAGGGGTCAGACGCATGGATCCTCCGCGAATCGATTCATTTCATGTACTGTTTTCCGGCAACTCACGGTCAACTTTCTTCCCAATCGTTTCCAGGTCTCACAACAGATGCCTCGGCACGCCTCTGGCGTTCCAGCTTTCGTCGGCGCTTCCCCCCCAGGAACAACTCTTCGATCACGATGGCAATAAAGCAGATCACGAAAAGCAGAAAAACAACCGCAATAAGTTTTTGTAGTATCATGTCCCCTTGCCTCTTCAGAAGCTGGTGTCCCGTGCGGTTGGTCGTGAGAACTAACCGCACGGGACACTAGGCCGCCTCGCCGGCAGCCTCCAATTGCAACTCCTTGATAGCCATCTCACGCAGCTTGAATTTTTGGATCTTGCCCGAGGCGGTCATGGGATAGCCGTCAACAAATTTGACATAAATGGGAATCTTGTAATTGGCGATTTTGCCCTTGCAGAATTCACGCACTTCCGCCTCGGTCATCTCCATCCCCTTTTTGAGGATAATGGCCGCCATGACCTGCTCACCGTATTTGCGGTCCGGCACGCCGTAAACCTGGACATCGGAGATCCTGGGATGGGTATAGAGGAATTCCTCGATCTCGCGGGGATAGATGTTTTCCCCTCCCCTGATGATCATCTGCTTGATCCGGCCGGTGATCTTGCAGTAGCCGTTATCATCCATGATTGCCAGGTCGCCGGTATGCAGCCAGCCATCGGCATCGATGACCTTGGCGGTTTCCTCCGGCATCTTGTAGTAGCCCTTCATGACCATATACCCACGCCCGCACAATTCCCCCTGCTTGCCGGGCGGCAGGATGGCGCCGGTTTCGATGTCGATGATCTTGACTTCGGCGCCCGGCAGGGCCCGGCCGACGGTGGACACCCTCAGTTCGACCGGGTCGTCGGTGCGGGTCTGGGTAATGCCGGGAGATGACTCGGTCTGGCCGTAGACGCTGGTGATCTCGGTCAGGTTCATATCCTTCACCGCCCGTTTCATCACTTCGATCGGACAGACCGAACCGGCCATGATGCCGGTTCGCAGGCTGCTGAGGTCGAACCTGGAAAATTCAGGATGCTCCAGCTCCGCGATGAACATGGTCGGCACGCCATGAAGCGCCGTGCACCTTTCCTTTTCGACGGTCTGCAGCACCTTGAGCGGGTCGAAGATCTCCACCGGCACCATGGTCGAACCATGGGTAACACAGACCATGACCCCGAGTACGCAGCCGAAGCAGTGGAAGAACGGCACCGTGATGCAGAGGCGGTCCTTTTCGGTAAACTTCATGCATTCGCCGATGTTGAAGCCGTTGTTGACGAGATTAAAATGGGTCAGCATGACCCCCTTGGGGAAACCGGTCGTGCCGGAGGTATACTGCATGTTGATCACATCATGGCAGTCAAGCGTCGCCTCAATGGCGTTCAACTCCTCGTCGGTCACCCCCTTCCCGGCCTCGACCATCGACTCGAATCCGAACATGCCCGCCGGGGTCCGGTCGCCGATAAAAACGACATTCCTGAGGAACGGCAGCTTCCGGCAAGCCATCTTGCCCGGCTCGGCGACCCGGAGTTCCGGTGCCACATCATAGACGGTCTGCACGTAGTCGGTATCCTTGAAAGACCTGACCATGAAGAGCGTGGTGGAGTCGGACTGGTTGAGGATATACTCGAGTTCGGTCGATTTGTAGGCCGTATTGACCGTTACCAGCACGGCGCCGATCTTGGCCGTGGCGAACTGGAGCATGACCCATTCGGGAACGTTATAGGCCCAGATGGCGACATTGTCCCCCTTTTTAACCCCCAGTGCGATCAGCCCCTTGGCGACCTGCCGGCAGACCTCGTTAAATGCCCGGTAGCCGTAACGCAGGCCCCGCTCGGGATGGACCAGGGCATCGTTTTCAGGGAAACGACGCGCCATGTCGTCCAAAAGCCCGCCTACCGTCAAAGTGATTTGCTGTGACATCACCACCTCCGCATCAAACTAGAATTTGCTCGCACAAAACCCATATTCAATTTAACATATTGATATTTAAGGGTTGTTTTTAATAGCACAGCCGGGCATACACGTCAAGATGCAAAAAAGTTGGAAACTAGTTTCCCGTGCGGTTAGCCGTGGGAAGTAATTCCGAGGTATTTTGGCTGGTGCCAAGACGCGGTGACGTAGGTGTAGCAGGGTCTACATCAAGGAGCCGCAACGATGGCAGCAGACAAAAGAGCCGGAATTACGAGTACGAACTAACCGCACTGGACACTAAGGGATTGTCGGGTTGGAGAGTAAAATAAAACGTGGCGCCTTTCTGCGGTTCGCCCTCGGCCCAGACCCTGCCGCCGTGACGGTTGATGATGCGCTGTACCGTCGCCAGGCCGATGCCGTTTCCCGCGAACCGGCCGGGATCATGCAAGCGGGAGAACACCCGAAAGAGCCTTTCCGCATCCTTCATATCGAAACCAACGCCGGTATCGCTGATAAAGAAAACCGGGACAGGGCCGTTATGCAAGGCACCGAATTCAATCCTGGGCGAAGCGCTGCAGGCCGTGTACTTCCAGGCGTTGCTGAACAGGTTGGTCATCAGTATCTTCAACAGCCGCAGGTCTCCAACGACCGTCACGCCGGGGGCAATGACCACCTCAGGCTGCCGTTCCGGCTCCGTTCCCCTGAAATCAATCGCCAGATCCTCGACAATGGCGCTGAGATCGACCTGTTGCGGCTGGAATTCGCTACGCGCCAGGCGGGCCAGCCTGAGCATGGCGTCGATCATCTCGTTCAACCAGCAACTGGATTCGTAGATCCGGCTTATGAACGACCGCACCTGGGGATCGAGCGCCGATCCTTCCTCCAGTATCAGTTGGCTGTATCCGGAAATCCGGGTAAGCGGCCCGCGCAAGTCATGGGACACCGAATAGTTGAAGGCCTCCAGCTCGCTGTTGGCGACTTCCAGGCCGTAGGCCTGGCGGGCAAGCTCGGTGTTCAACTGGCGAATCTGCTCCATGTACATACGGTCGGACTCTTCCGCCAGCTTGCGGGAGGTGATGTCCCGGTCGAACCAGATGATAAAGTTTTTACCGTTCAGCCTGACAGGGCCGGCATGCACCTCAAGGGGAAAGCGTGCCCCATCCTTCCTGAAATGCCACGCCTCGAAGGTTACCCACTGGCCGCTGAAGATACGCGCCATCCAATCAGCCGAGGCCTCATTGGTTTCCGGGGTATTGAGATCCCGGATGCTCATGCCGCAAAGCTCATCGACCGTATAACCGTGCTGGCTGGCCGAGGCCTTGTTGGCGGCAACGATCCTGCCGGCCTCATCCCCTTCCGCGCCGATAAGCAGAATACTGTCCGGTGCGCGCTCAAACAGGATGCGATACTGCTTTTGTCGCTCCCGCAGGGCATCCTCGGCATGCTCCAGGGATTCGAGCATACCGTTGATGCTCAAAGCAAGATCGTCAAGCTCGTCGTTGTGTTCCGTGACCTTCAAGCGGGAGGAGATGTTGCGGTCGTCGCTGATCTGTCGGACGGTGGCGCTGAGCGCTCCCAAACGTTTGAGGACGGTCTCCCTGACAAAGAACAGCATCACACAGCAAAAGACAAAACCGGCGATGCACAGGGCAGCCAGGATATAGGTGATGCTCGCCTTACCCTGCTGATATAACAGGCGCCGCTCGGTCAACTTCACAAGGAAGAGCGGCTGCCCATTGATGTCGTTGAAGAGGGCATAGCCGGCTATAAGCGATTCGTCCAGCGGAACGGCATGGAATTGCGCACCGGAGCTGAGAACGGAAAACGCCTCCTTGAAATCGGCCGGCAGCCCGGTGTCCCGGACCAGGCGGACATCAAGGGTCATTTCACGTATGCCGGACAGCCGGACAATCTCTTCCCGGTCTACGTTTCTGCCGACAAGCAGAACACCGCCGCCGGCACAGGGCCTGACGACAACCTGATGCAGGCGCGCGCCGCTACGGATGGCTCCGCTCAGATGCCGGTCCTTGTTCCGAATGGCAAAAAGCGCGCTTCTCCCCAAGCTTTGCGCCAGTTAATCATCGAGATCGGCTGGAGTGCGAAAATGATAATGGGCCGCCTTGGCCGAGAGCAGTTTGCCTTCAGCGTTGAACACGGCGACAAAATCGACCCGATGATTGACCAGCGAGTCAACATCCAGCGCACCGATTTCTGCCGGGCCATACCTCTGTACCAGCGCAACGTAATCCCTGGCTGAGGAATCCATGTCGCCGAGGGCTTCCCGTATTTCATACTCCACCTTGGCGATACCTTCACCGAGCAGTTTGTTTTCAAGCTTGGCGAAGCTGTTGAGCAGGATATAGTCGGAGGTTACGGCCAGGATAAAGACCAGGCCGATAAAGGTGCTGACGATGACGAGGATTATCTTGCGGGAAATATTCATTGCAGCCCAGGCGTGTGCCCCAACCGTTCTACACACTTGTGTTATAAAATAACTCAAAGACAGGAGCAGACAAATACATCTTGCAAACAATTTGAAACCACCGTGCCATGGCAACAGAGAGGCGACCAATAAATCCCTCGCTATTTCAACGGGTAATAATACCCGTGGTATCCTCCCTGCCGCAACAGTTTTTTCGGGCACAATGGTTGCTAGTGTGAAATGTCCGCTATCATGTCCGCTATCCCCCATGAGCTTTCGGCATGCCTATGTCAGCGGGGCGCAGGAACCCGGTCTTTACCGGAGGAGGTTGAACGTGCTTTATAAATCCGTCAACGAATCATTCAATGAGTTCATCATCGAACGTAGCGACCCCAAGTGTATCCGTTGCAAGGTATGCGTCCGCCAGTGCGCTTACGAGGTCCACACCTACGTGGAAACCGATGACCGCCTGGCTGAAGACAATACGCTCTGTATCGGCTGTCGCCGCTGTTCGGCGCTCTGCCCCACCGGTGCCATCTCCATCAGCCTGAACCAGGAGGCATTCAAGAAGAACGAGTCCTGGTCCACGGCCCATATCCGCAATCTTTATGCCCAGGCCGATACCGGCGGCATCCTGCTGGCGGCCATGGGCAACCCGGCCAAATATCCCATTTACTGGGACCACCTGCTTCTGGATGCATCCCAGGTGACCAACCCCTCCATCGATCCGCTGCGCGAGCCGATGGAACTGCGCACCTATCTGGGCAAAAAGCCGGACCACATCGAAGTCGTCAACAACGAAAAGACCGGGAAACCGGAGTTGAAGACCACATTGACGCCCCAGCTCACCCTTGAGTATCCTTTTATCTTCTCTGCCATGAGCTACGGCGCCCTGAACCTGAACGCCCATCGCGCCATGGCCGCCGCGGCCCAGGAACTGGGCACGATCTACAATACCGGTGAAGGTGGCCTGCACAAGGAACTCTACAAATACGGCAAGAACGTCATCGTCCAGGTTGCCTCGGGCCGTTTCGGCGTCAGCGAACAGTATCTGAATGCCGGGGTCGGTATCGAGATCAAGATCGGCCAGGGCGCCAAACCGGGCATCGGCGGCCACCTGCCGGGCGAAAAGGTCGATGACCAGATATCCGAGACCCGCATGATCCCCATGGGTTCCGACGCCATCTCGCCGGCGCCGCACCACGACATCTATTCCATCGAGGACCTGCGCCAGCTGATATACGCCCTGAAAGAGGCCACCAACTACACCAAGCCGGTGTCGGTCAAGATCGCCGCGGTGCACCACATAGCCGCCATCGCCTCGGGTGTTGCCCGGGCCGGGGCCGACATCATCACCATCGACGGATTCCGCGGCGGCACGGGTGCAGCTCCCCAGGTGATCCGCGACAACGTGGGCATCCCCATGGAGCTGGCCCTGGCCGCGGTCGACTCCCGGCTGCGCGACGAAGGCATCCGCAATCAGGTTTCCATCGTGGTCGGCGGCGGCGTACGCAACTCAGGCGACGCCATCAAGGCCATCGCCCTGGGCGCCGATGCCATCAACCTGGGCACCTCGACCCTGCTGGCCCTGGGATGCACCCTCTGTCAGCGGTGCTATACCGGCAAGTGCCCTTGGGGCATCACCACCAACAACCCCTACCTGGCCAAGCGCCTCAACCCTGAGATCGGCGTCGAAAAGCTGGTCAACCTGATCCACGCCTGGGGCCATGAGATGAAGGAGATCCTGGGCGGCATGGGGCTGAACGCACTGGAATCGCTGCGCGGCAACCGTTACAAGCTGCGGGCCGTCGGGTTGACTGAGAAGGACATGAACTTGCTCGGCGTCATGCCTGCTGGAGAATAGACCATGAAACGTATCTACACCATAGAAGATGCCTGCATCGGCTGCCACCTGTGCGAGGTGGGCTGCATCACCGAGCATTCGCTCTCGAAAGACCCGGTCAAGGCCTTTCTGCATGAGCCGGAGCGCCCCATATCCCGCTGTACGGTGGAGGAACTGCACGGCGGGATCATCTCCCTTTCGACCACCTGCCGGCACTGTGACGAGCCGGATTGCCTGCGGGCCTGCATTTCAGGGGCCATACAGAAGAATGCCGAAGGGGTCGTTCGCATCGACGCCGAACAATGCGTGGGCTGCTGGTCATGCGTGATGGCCTGCCCCTACGGTGCCATCCAGCGCAACCTCAAAAAGAAAAAGGCCAACAAGTGCGACCTCTGCCCGGACAGGCAGTCGCCGGCCTGCGTTGACGCCTGCCCCAACCGGGCACTGGTGTACAGGGAGGGGAGCCAGAAATGAACTATGTGATCGTCGGCAATTCCGTTGCTGCCGTGGGCGCCATCCGCGCCATCCGCGAGCGGGACCAACAGGGCAACATCACCGTCATATCGCGGGAAAAGCACAACATCTATGGCCGTCCGCTGATCTCCTATCTGCTGGGCGGCCTGATCAACGAGAAGCGCATGGCCTACCTGCCGAACGACTTCTACTCCCGTAACCGCATCAACCTGCTGCTGGAGTCCGAAGTGGTGGCAGTGGACACCAAGGCCCAAAAGGTCAAACTGGCAGGCGGCGACGCCATCCCCTACGACAAACTCCTGCTGGCCACCGGCGGCGACCCGTTCATCCCTCCCATCGAAGGGATGTCCGGCAAGGACCGCATCTTTACCTTCACCACCTGGGAGGATGCCGCCAAGCTGAAAGGGATCGCCCCGGACATCAAACGGGCCGTGGTGATCGGCGGCGGCCTGATCGGCCTCAAGGCGGCCGAGGGCCTGAACCTGCTCGACAAGCCGGTGACCGTCGTCGAGTTGGCCGACCGCGTGCTTTCCTCGGCCTTTGACCGGCCGGCCGGCAAGATCGTGGCCCGCAAGATGAGGGCCAACGGCATCGATGTCATCACCGAAGACACGGTCGTCCGTATCGAGGGAGACGGGGCGGAGATCAGCGGCGTAACCCTCAAGTCAGGGGACTTCATCCCCTGCGACACCGTTGTCGTGGCCATCGGCATACGTCCGGCGGCAACCTTTCTCAAGGGGAGCGGCATCGAGGTCAACCGCGGCATCGTTGTGGATGCGGCGATGCAGACCTCCAGCAGGGATGTCTATGCCGCCGGCGACGTGGCCGAAGCGGCAGACTTTTTCAGCGGACAGAAAAATCCCATGCCGATCTGGCCCGATGCCTACATCCAGGGAGACATCGCCGGCGCCGCCATGGCCGGCGAAAAGAAGGAATACGTAGGCGGCCTGGCCATGAACTCCATCGAGTTCTTCAAGGTTTCCACCATCTCCATGGGGGTTACCAACCCCATGGACCCGACAGAATACGAGATCCATACCTATCAGGACATCCAGAACTACGAGTATCGCAAGGTCGTACTGCAAAACGACCGTCTGGTGGGCGCAGTGCTGGTGGGGAACGTTGACCGGGCCGGCATCTTTTCCGGCCTGATCCGGGAAAAGGTCGATATGACCCCCTTCCGGGAGAGCCTGCTTACGCCTGATTTCGGGTTCCTCAATCTCTCCAGGGAGATCAGGAACAGGCTTTTTGCGCCACAGGGAAAAGTTGCCGATAACGGCCAAACAGAGCGGACGGCAGGACAATAAAAACGATGAGGGATGAGAGATGAGAAAGGCGGACGAAAGATTTTCTCTCATCCCTCATCTCTCATCCGCCTTTAAGAGGACGATCCATGAAACCACAACCGACCCACATCTTCCAGAAAGACATCTCCAACTGCGGCCTGACCGGCTTTGTCTCCAAAAAGGGACAACGGGTCGAAGGCGCGGTGATCATCAAATCCATCTCGCTCATGCATGACCGCGGCAACGGGCTGGGAGGCGGCTTCGGCGCCTATGGCATCTACCCGGAGTTCAAGGAGTTCTATGCATTCCACCTCATGTATGAGAACGCCATGGCCCTGCAACTGACCGAGGAATACCTGGAGGCGAACTTCCACATCGAGCAGCAGGAAGATATCCCGACCCGCCGCACCAGGGCCATCGCCAATCCGCCGGTTTTCAAGCGCTATTTCGTTACGCCACTGGAAACCGACGAGTACCGGGAGGCTGTGGAATACCAGGGCATGACCGATTCGGACATCATCGTTCGCCATGTCATGGCCGTCAATCACGAGATCGACGGGGCCTTTGTGGTCTCCTCCGGCAAGAACATGGGCGCCTTCAAGGGGGTCGGCTTCCCAGAGGAGATCGCCGAATTCTTCCGTCTTGAGGAGTACAGCGGCCACATCTGGACCGCGCACAACCGTTTTCCGACCAACACCCCCGGCTGGTGGGGCGGCGCGCATCCCTTCACCCTTTTGGACTGGTCCATCGTCCACAATGGCGAGATCTCGTCCTACGGCATCAACAAGCGCTACCTGGAGATGTACGGCTACCTGTGCACCATGCTGACCGACACCGAGGTCGTGGCCTACATGCTCGACCTGCTGATCCGCAAGCACGGGCTGTCGCCCGAGCTGGCCTGCACCGCCCTGGCGCCTCCCTTCTGGTCATTGATCGACCAACTCCCCCAGAACGAGCGGGAACTCTACACCGCTATCCGCCAGGTCTACGGCAGCGCCCTCCTGAACGGACCGTTCGCCATCCTGTTCGCCAGCAACAAGGGCCTGATCGGGCTCAACGACCGGGTCAAGCTGCGGCCGCTGGTCTGCGCCGAAAAGGACGACTTCGTCTACATGGCCTCCGAAGAGTCGGCCATTCGCGAGATATGCCCCACCCCGTCGCGCATCTGGTCGCCGCGCGGGGGAGAGCCGGTCATCGCCATGGTGGAAGGAAACGTTTAGCAGGCTGTTGAAAAAACCAGGTTGTTCAAAAATAGTCAGATCGTCGCACCCGCAGAAGGCCCTGCGGAGGCGTAGCAGCGCTACGCCGCACAAAAGGGACTTCGAGGACGGCGGCGAGATGGCTGTTTTTCAACAACCTCTTATGGAGTTTTATATGAAGATAGACGCACAGGGAATCTACTACCGCGATCTCAACAACACCATACGCGAGGCGGTGCAGGCCGGTACGGACACGATCGAGTTGAACAACGTCAACGGCCAGTATTTCATCGGCGACGGGATCAACAAACCGGTAACCATCACCATCAACGGCGTCCCCGGCAATGACCTGGCCGCTTTCATGAACGGCGCAACCGTCATCGTGAACGAAAACGCCCAGGACAATATCGGCAATACCATGAATGCCGGCAAGGTGGTCGTCCACGGCCACGCCGGCGACGTCTTAGGCTACGGCATGCGCGGCGGCAGGATCCACATAAAAAAGGACGTGGGCTACCGGGTCGGCATCCACATGAAGTCCTACCTGGAGAACAGGCCGGTCCTGATCGCCGGCGGCAAGGCGGGCGACTTCTTCGGCGAATACATGGCCGGCGGCGTGCTGATCCTCCTGGGCATGTTCACCGACGATCCGGCCAAGGACAAGCACGGCTACCTGTTCGGCACCGGCATGCACGGTGGGGTGATCTACGTGCGCGGCGGCGTGGATGAGTCCCGCCTGGCCAAGGAGGTCGGCGTTTTCGAACTGGATGAGAACGATCTCAAAGAATTGGAAGGATACATCGAGGAGTTCTGCAAGGATTTCAAGCTCGACGCAAAGGAAGTGCTCAAGGAGCGGTTCGTCAAGGTGCTCCCCCGCAGCAAACGGCCTTACGGCAACATGTACTGCATCATGCCCAAGTGATTTCCATTACGGCCTGATTCACGCCACAAAGAACTCCGCCTTGCGTCACGGCGGGGTTCTTCATTTCTTCCCGGAAAAAGCATTTGCCGATTTTAGGTTTCCTTGCAAAAGCCCTTCAGTCCCCGGTAACCGCGCGTATGGACCGCTCCAGCCCGTCCATGAGCAGGTCCAACTCGTCCTGGCTGATGACCAGCGGCGGGAAGACCACCACCGTATTCCCCAAGGGACGGGAGAAGATGCCGTGCCTGCGGGCATCAATGCAGACCCTGACGCCGGTCTTCAACTCCCACGGGTAGGGCCGGCGGGTGTCCTTGTCCTCCACAAGTTCGATCCCCGCCGCCATGCCGCATTGTCGTATGTCGCCCACATGAAGAAGCTTCCCTATGCTCCCCAGGCGTTCCGCCAGCCGGGCGATCTTCGGTTGCAGGCCTTCCAGCAAACAGTCGCTCTCGAAAAGCTCCAGGCTCTTCAGGGCAACGGCACACGCCAGGGGATTGCCGGTGAACGTATGGCCGTGGAAAAAGGTCTTGAGTTCCGCGTATTCCCCGAGAAAGGCCCCATAGACCCGCTCATTTGTCAGGGTAGCGGCTATGGGCAGATAACCGGCGGCAATCCCTTTGGAAACAGCCAGGATATCCGGAACCACGCCTTCGTGCTCGCAGGCGAACATCCGGCCGGTGCGCCCGAAGCCGGTAGCCACCTCGTCGGTGATCATCAACAGGTCGTAACGGTCGCACAGCTCCCTGACCCGCCTCAGGAACCCGGGCGGCTGCACGATCATCCCCCCCGCCCCCTGGATGAGCGGTTCGATCACCAGGCCGGCGCAGCCGGTGGCATGCCCCGCCATCAAGGCGTCCAGGGCGTCGAGGCATTGCATGCCGCACTCCACTGGACCGCTGCAGCCCAACTCGCAGCGGTAGCAGTACGGGGCCGGCGCCTGTATGGTCTCGAACATGAGCGGCTGGAAGGTGGTGTGATAGATGTCGATGCCACCCACGCTGACAGCGCCCAGGGTGTCGCCGTGATAGGCGTTTTTGAAGGTGATGAAACGGCTGCGCTCCGGCCGGCCCTGGTGCACCTGGAACTGGTATGCCATCTTGACCGCTACCTCCATTGCGGTTGAGCCGTTGTCGGAGTAAAACACCCGTCCAAGTCCCGGCGGCGCAATCTCCGCCAGTTTGTGGGCCAACACGACACTCTGCTCGCTGGCCAGCCCCAGGAGCGTCGAGTGTTCCAGACGGTCAACCTGGGCCTTCAGCGCCTCGTTCAGCTCTTTGCGGCAATGGCCGTGCACATTGGTCCACATGGATGCCACCCCGTCCAGGTAGCGCCTGCCGTCGCTGTCGATCAGCCAACACCCCTCACCGCGCGTGATGACGATCTGCTCCTCCTGCTCCCAATCCTGCATTTGGGTAAAAGGATGCCAGACATGGCGTTTGTCCCACGCCCTCAGTTGTTCGCTCGTATAGGTGTTCATCCCGCTTTGTAACCTCTCTAGAGTACTGAATCCGTGACGCCGGAATGCCGCAGTGGCCGAAGAGCCGGAGCCCGCACGCCGCCATGTCGCAACACTCACTTACTCGGCTGGTCCGCCGCATGATTGTCGCAAACTCTTCAATCGTTAAGGCAGAGGCCTTCCGGACGAGCGGAGGCATGGAGGCGTCACGGATTCAGGCCCTTATCCATGAATGCAGCCCAGTTCAGACCCCCAACTCCCTCAGCACAACAGCCGATTCCGGCTGGAGATTCAACCAGCCGGCCAACTGCTCCACGACCGTCATCTGGTCAGGAGCGGCCACGCGCGGCCAGACGCCGAGCACCGGCGCTCCGCACAGGGAGCCGATGTAATGGGGCGCGCTCCGTTCAGCCGGCCCCGGCTCTTTGGGGAAGCCATTGATGATGACCCCGGACACGGGAATTCCCATCTGCTGGGCGCTAAAACAGGTCAGCACGGTATGGTTGATGGTTCCCAGGTTGGGGCGCGCCACCACCAATAGCGGCAAGTCAAGCTCGCGAGCCAGATCCGCAATGAGAAACCCGCCGGCCAGCGGCACCATCAACCCTCCGGCCCCTTCCACGAGCACGAAGTCGTACACACCGGCCAGCCGGTCGAAAGATTCACGAATCCGGGCGAACTCGATCCTGACGCCATCGATCTTCGCCGCCTCGGCCGGCGCCAACGGCTCCCTGAGCAGATAGGGCACAACATCGCTACTGCAGGCGATAGCGGCTGCCTGACACAAGAGCAGCGCGTCGTCGGACACCAGTTCGCCGTCCACCTCGCGACAGCCGCTGGTCACCGGCTTCATGACGCCGACACTGACCCCTCTCATCCGCAGGAGTCTCGCCAGGACAGCGGTCACAATGGTCTTGCCCACGCCAGTATCGGTGCCGGTAATAAATATGCCTTTACCCATCACAATCCTTTAAGAGGTTGTTGATAAACCCAGGTTGTTCAAAAATAGTCAGATCGTCGCACCCGCAGGAAGCCCCGCGGAGGCGTAGCAGGCCTACTCCGCCGAAGCAGCTTTGGCTGCGAAGGCCGGGCGCTACGCCGCACAAAGGGGCTTTCGAGGACGGCTGTGAGATGGCTGTTTTTCAACAACCTGCTGAATCAGGAGCACCCGCAGGGGGCTATTGTCAGGCCCAGATCGGCCACCATCTGGCGGTCAATGGCAGGGTTGCGTCCGGCTTTGGTCAGGTAATTGCCGGTCATCATGCCGCTGGCGCCGGCCATGAAGATCCATGACTGCAACTCACGCAGATTCCGTTCCCGGCCGCCGCAAACCGTTATCTGCCGGTCAGGCAGTAGGAACCGGTACACGGCGATGGTTCTGAGGCATTCCAGTGGGGTCAGGAAATCCGCGTTTTCGAGGCGGGTCCCCGCAACCGGGTCGAGGAAATTGACCGGGACCGAATCCACCCCCAGTTCACGCAGCGTCAAGGCCATCTCGACCCGCTGGGCAAAAATCTCGCCCAGGCCGAAGATGCCGCCACAGCAGACCCTCAGGCCGGCGCGTTTGGCCGCCCGGACCGTTTCCACATCCTGCTCGTAATCGTGGGTGCTGCAGATGCTCGGGAAAAAACTGCGGGAGGTTTCCAGGTTGTGATGATAGGTCACCATCCCGGCATCCCTGAGAAGGCACGCCGTCTCATCGTCAATGATCCCCAGGGAGCAGGATGGCGCAATGCCCGCCTCCTCGCGAATGCGTCTCAGGGTACGGCATATGCGGTCAAGCTCATCCCTGTTCCCGATCCCCGTTCCGCTGGTGATGATGCCGTAGCAGGATGCGCCGTGCCGCTCGGCGCTCTTTGCACAGTTCACCATCTGCTCCTCGTCCACAAGCGGGTAAGCCGGCGACTGGGTCGAGTGGTGCGCGGACTGGGCGCAAAACGCGCAATCCTCGGGACAGGTGCCTGATTTTGCGTTGATGATCGAGCAGAGCGTCACCGCCTTGCCGACAAAATGCTCGCGGATTCGGCCCGCCTCGGCCAGCAGGTGATTAAGCCCCGGCCCTTCGACATCTCCGAGTCGCAGGGCATCGTCATAATCAACCGCACGGCCGGCAATCACGGAGTCGGCCATTTTTTGAATATAATCCCTCATTGTTCCCTCCTCTGCCCTGCAATATCACGATGCCGCCCCATTGTCAACCCTGACCAAAATACAAGTTTACGACTATTTTATCTGGAAAGCATATCTGTTGCACAGGCAACATAAACTTTCACAGTTGCCATCAATTTCGTAGTAGGTTATTCTAATTGCTATAGATTCTATCCGGCTGAAAGAGACAACCATGACTCGACATATCAGACACATCGTCACGGCAGTGATTCTGCTCCTGGCGAGCACCTCGTTCGCCCTGGGCGCATCACTGACTGTGACCTCGTTGGGTAACGGCATCTTCACGGTCCAAGGCAACAACATGGACGGCGTCGCCGGCATCACCATTACCCTAAGTTACGACAGCTCAGCTTTGGGGCAGCCGACGATAAGTCAGGGCTCACTTGTTTCAGGATCAGTGTTCGCAGCCAATCCCAATTATTCTCCAAACAGCATCATGATCGCCGCCATCACCTACCCTAAAACCTTTTCAGGCAGCGGACCGGTCGCCACCGTCACCTTCGGGACGCATACGGGAACCGGTACTGTATCAAAAACCTCCTCCATCTTAAACGATGGCGATTCCAAAGCTATAAATGACAGTGCCACAACCAGTTCAGCTACCGATTACAACACTACCATTACTAGCCCCACTGCTGGCTCCACTACGCCTGCTGGCCCAACCACGCCTACTGGTACTGCTGCCGGGACCACTACTGGCACTACTACCGGCAGTTCAGGCCCCACCTATCTCGGCACGGTCACCATGCCGTCGGACAGTCAGCCTCAGAATGAGGCAAAACCGGCACCCGCGCCGGAGACGGCCGCCAAGCCGGCCGAGGCGCCTGCCTCAGCCGAAGCGCCCACCACGGGGGAAACACCTGCTCCGGCTAAAGCCACGGCTGCCCCGATGAAGGCCGGAGCAAGCGGCACCGCTTCCAATGCCGCGGTCCTGGAGCGATTCCGGGTCTATCAGGGTTTGAAAACTCCCGCTATCATGATCGCACTCTTCAAACAGCCGATTTCCCAATCCTTCCGCCAGGAACCCTTTGTCGCCCTAAGCGACGGGACGACCATCGTGACCATAGTCGCCGATCTTTCGGCAGAGGCGGGAGGACCGCCCAATTTTGCCCTGAAAGGCGCCAAATTGGTCTCGTTGAAGAAAGACGACGCATCGTCCACGTGGTTCATTGAAGCCCTTCCCGTGAAAGGCGCTCTGAGCGCAAGCCTGATGGTCCTGAGTGAGGACCGTGTCACCGAATATCCGCTGACCATCGCCCCGGCCATCCCGAACGCGGCATCCACGGAAACGGAATTTGCCGCTTTCCTCAAGGATGCCGCCAAGACCCCTGCGCAGCATGACGTGAACGGCGACGGCAAGTACGACGGGATCGACGATTACATCTACACGGCCAATTACCTCGTCCGGCAGCAAAAGGCACAACCCGCAGCAAAATAGAGTCGTTCCCTGAAAACCATGAGAGCCGACCGGTCATCCCGGTCGGCTCTCATCTCTCATCTCTCAACTTCAAAAGAAGCGCATCAACCTGTCATGGCAACGACCTCTTCGTAGGTCGTCGTCCCTTCCAGCATCTTCCGGATGGCGATCTGGCGCAGAGAGGCCAATCCGTCCTCACGGGCGGCGGCCAGCAGGTCTCCAAGCTCCACCGAGCCGGTAATCAGCGATTTGATCCGTTCCGACATGTCCAATACCTCGAAGATGCCTGAACGCCCCTTGTAGCCGGTCGAGCGGCATTCCTTGCAGCCGGCGCCTTCCCAGATCATGCCCGGCTTTTTACCCAGTTGCAGGTAGGTACGTTCGTCGTAGGTCAACTCGCGTTCACGTTTGCAGTGGGGGCATATCCTGCGCAGCAGCCGTTGTGCCACAATGCCGATCACCGTGGCGGAGATGAGGAACGGCTGCACCCCCAAATCGAGCAGGCGGATGATGGCCGAAGCGGAATCGTTGGTATGCAGGGTGGAAAGCACCAGGTGGCCGGTCAGGGCCGCCTGTACTGCATTCTCGGCGGTCTCCCGGTCGCGGATCTCGCCGATCATGATGATGTCCGGGTCCTGGCGCAGGATGTTGCGCAGGATGGAATCGAAGCCGACGCCGATGGCCTGCTGTACGCCGATCTGGTTGAATTCCTCCATGACCATCTCGATCGGGTCTTCGACGGTGATAATGTTCACCTCGGGGGACGAAAGGGAGCGCAGGGATGAATACAGGGTGGTGGTCTTGCCGCTACCGGTCGGGCCGGTCACCAGGATGATGCCGTTGGGCCGCCGGATGAAGGCGTTGTAGAGTTCCAGCTCGCGAGGGCAGAACCCCATGCTGTCCAGGTCCTGCAACAGGATGTCGGGATCGAACACCCTGATGACCACCTTTTCGCCGAAAGCGACCGGAACGGTTGAGACACGCAGTTCCACGTCCTTGTTGTTGGAACTGGTCTTGATCCGGCCGTCCTGCGGGCGGCGCTTTTCCGCCAGGTCCATGCGGGAGAGCAGCTTTATGCGTGAAACGATCGGGGCGTGGAGCGGTTTGGGAATCATGTGGATATTGTGCATGACGCCGTCGATCCTGAAGCGGATCAGGGACTTTTCCCGCTTCGGCTCGATGTGGATGTCGCTCGCGTTCTGGTCAAAGGCGTATTGCAGCAGAAAATCGACCGCAGTCACCACATGCTTGTCGTTGCCTTCAATGTCGTGGGTCCCCTTGAGCTTGAAGTACTGCTCCAGGTTTCCCAGGTCAACGCCGGATGATGCCTCGGCCTCAGCCGCCACGACCGAGGCGCGGAAGCCGTAGAATTCGCGCAGTATCTTGAGAATATCGCTTTTTGAGCTGAGGACGCGCCTGATCTCAAGACGATGCGCGTCGGCCAGTTCCTCGATCATGGCGCAGTTGAACGGGTCCGCCACGGCCACCGTTATCACCTCCTTGTCCTCGGCAACGGCAACAATCAGGTTCTTGAGGGCAAAGGGTCGCGGGATGTGGGCGGTCACCACATCCAGGTCAAGCTTGAGGGGGTCTATTTTGAGGTAGGGCATACCGACGGCGGAGGCCAGGGCTTCGGTGATGGTATCTTCGGTAAGGAATTTTCCGGTATACCCGGACAGTTCGAGATTGAATGAGGTAATCACCTCCACCGGTGAGATGATCTCGGCGCCGTGCTGGACCCTGCGCGATGCGCCGGCCTGATGGCTGGCAAACAGCTTGCTTTCCTGGGCCTTGCCACGCAAATGGATATCTTTCAGTTGTTCCTGGGAGATCAGTCCCCGGCGCTGCAGCATCAGGGCGCAATTTTCTAGGGTCAACCTGTTCGGTTCGGGCATGGTTCCTTCAGTTCGTGTTTTTATTTTTCTTGGCCGCTTCGGCCTTCTGCATCTCTATGCGCTTGACGACCTCTTCCACCACCTGGTCCGGTGAGAAACTCGATACGGCAGGGATCTGACCCGTCACCACGCCCTCGGGTTGAACATTCACGCGCTCCTGAGTCTCCGCCCGCTGATGATGATGCACCAGCGGCGTCTCCTGGTAAAGCGTCATGGCAGCCATCAGGTTGCGTAGCAGCCGAATCCCCATGAACGCCGTGATCGCAAGCGCCACAATATCCTCACGCCAGTACTCAAGACTGAGGTTGGCTGCCATTGAACCTGCCAGCAATCCTGCTGACGCTATCAACAGGCAAAAGGCATTGCCGATCACGGCTATTTCAATATCCTGAAGCTGTTTACTCCCGACCGCCCCGCTCGTCATGGTGCACCTCCTGCCATTACCCTTACATTTTCTGATCGGCAAAGGTGACTGCCAACTTTAGCCTTAAGATCGTGAATGGTGAATAGTGAGGGGCTGGCGGCTTCAGGGTTTGTACCTTTCACTATTCACCTTTCACCTATTCACGTTTCACTTTATTTCTCCGTATCTCTGTGGCTCTGTGGCAAATGCTTTTTCTGGAATATAATAATACACCACCGGGATGATGTACAGCGTCATAAACGGACAAGGCCCATTCATCCGACGCATGAATGGGCCTTGTCACAGCTTGTCGAAAAAAGGCGGTGCTACTCCCTCACATACGTATCCATATCTGTTTCATGCACCATCCCCATGACGCGGGCATACTCGGACTCGATCATGAGATAATGATTGTGCGTTTCCCTGGCGTTCAGCTCGTATACCTCCCGCACCCCGGCATCGTCAAACTTTGCCGCGGTTTCCAACAGAGTCTGTTCCAGGTTCTGCTCACGTTCCATCGCCAGTTCCAAGGCCTTTTTCTCGGTAAAATCCCGGCCTATGACACGGGTGATCGATGACATCCAACTTGATTCATTGTCAGGGGGGGCATCGAGGAACGCATCCAATGACGGGATATCGTTTCCCTGGTATATCCGGTAAAAATGCCCGGCATGCTCCCGTTCTTCCTTCGCCAGAATTTCAAATGTCCGGCGGGCAGCCGTGTCCTTCATCTGTCCGGCACCCACCTGGTAAAAATTCATGGCGTTTTTTTCCGTCTGAATCGAGCGTTTGATAGCCTCCTGGACGTTGATACTCATGGTGACTTGTCTCCTTTCCCTAATTCGGATTCTGCCGGCAACTGCCATCGGTCAGATATAAACAGTACCTTTTAAGTCTTGTTTGTCAAGCGATTGCCCCGAAAAAACCAAAGCAATTGACAGCCGCAACGGGCGGCGTGTAAAAGGGTGTGATTGATTTGAAACCGGAATGACATTGTAGTTCCCAAAGGAGGCTGCGCGTGGCACAGGAAGTCAATAAGATCATTTATTCCATGATGCGGGTCAGCAAGTTTTACGACAAGAAACCGGTCATCAAGGACATATCCCTCTCCTACTTTTATGGCGCCAAGATCGGCGTGCTGGGCCTGAACGGTTCGGGCAAGAGCTCGCTGCTCAGGATCATGGCCGGCGTGGATAAGGATTTCAACGGCCAGGCCGTGCTCTCCCCGGGTTATACCGTTGGCTTTCTGGAGCAGGAGCCGCACCTGGACGAGACCAAGTCCGTGCGCCAGGTGGTGGAGGAAGGGGTGCAGGAGACGGTCGACCTGCTGGCGGAGTTCAACGCCATCACCGACAAGTTCTCCGAGCCGGATGCCGATTTCGAAAAGCTGTGCGAGCGCCAGGCCACACTGCAGGAAAAACTGGACCACCTGGACGCCTGGAATCTGGACAGCCGCCTGGAAATGGCCATGGACGCCCTGCGCTGCCCGTCGGGAGACACGCCGGTCGCCGTTCTCTCCGGTGGCGAAAAACGCCGCGTGGCGCTCTGCCGATTGCTCCTGAAAAAGCCGGACATCCTGCTGTTGGACGAACCGACCAACCACCTGGACGCCGAAACCGTTGCCTGGCTGGAACACCACCTGCACAGCTACGCCGGCACCGTCATCGCCGTGACCCACGACCGCTATTTCCTGGACAACGTGGCCGGTTGGATCCTGGAGCTGGACCGGGGCGAAGGCATCCCCTGGAAAGGCAACTACTCCTCCTGGCTGGAACAGAAGCAGAACCGGCTGGCCCAGGAGGAAAAGCAGGAGAGCGAGCGCCAAAAGACCCTGCAGCGCGAGTTGGAATGGATCAGGATGTCCCCCAAGGGTCGGCACACCAAGTCCCAGGCCCGCATCAGCTCCTACGAGCAGTTGGTGGCGCAGGAGAGCGAGAAGCACGCCAAGGACCTGGAGATCTACATCCCGCCCGGACAGCGCCTGGGAGATATCGTCATCGAGGCGGACAACGTGGCCAAGGGTTTCGGCGACCGGCTGCTGTTCGAGGGGATGAACTTCCGCCTGCCCCGCGGCGGCATCGTTGGGATCATCGGCCCCAACGGGGCCGGCAAAACGACCCTGTTCCGCATGATCACCGGCCAGGAGACGCCCGACTCCGGCTCGTTCCGCATCGGGGACACCGTACAGTTGGCCTACGTGGACCAGAGCCGTGACGCCCTGAACCCGGACAGGAACATCTGGGAGGAGATCTCCGAGGGGCAGGACGTCGTCCAACTCGGCAAGGTCGCAGTCAACTCACGGGCCTACGTGTCGCGCTTCAATTTCTCCGGCGCGGACCAGCAGAAAAAGGTGGGGATGCTGTCGGGCGGCGAGCGCAACCGGGTGCACCTGGCCAAGATGCTCAAAAGCGGGGCCAACGTGATCCTCCTGGACGAACCGACCAACGACCTGGACGTGAACACCATGCGCGCACTGGAGGAGGCGCTTGAGAACTTTGCCGGCTGCGCCGTGGTCATCAGCCACGACCGCTGGTTCCTGGACCGCATCGCCACCCACATCCTGGCCTTTGAGGGGGATTCCAGCGTAGTGTTCTTTGACGGGAACTATTCGGAGTACGAGGAAGACAGAAAAAGGAGGCTGGGCGCGGCAGCCGAGCAGCCGCACCGCATCAAGTACCGCCAGTTGACCAGGGTCTGACGCCCGGCAACCGGCTTCACTCCGCGAAGCAAACAGCCCCGGCTTTCGTGAATCTTCACGGAGGACCGGGGCTGTTTGCTTTTTGATGCCTTGACCGGCGCCGGCTCCCTACCTTAGCGGCGCAGGCCTGGGCTCTAAAAGTTGGCTTTGAAAACAAACTTGGCAACTTGGAAGTCTGACTCCAACGCCGTCCGTGACCCCAACGCCGTCCCCTGAAACAGGCAGCCCCGGCTATCGTGAATTATCACGGAGGGCCGGGGCTGTTTGCTTTTTCACGCCTTGACCGGCGCTTCGTCTTGCCGATGCCATAATGACCGTGTCCCTCGATGGCGATGCAGGGGTGGCAAGATTATCGGCCGCGGAGAAGGATATCTGGCAGGATATCTGGTATAGTAAATTAAAAAGACCGGTTGCGGGCGTTTTCGGGTTGTACGCTTGCGGAAAGGAGAAAGGACATGGTGACGGTAGCGTTGTATGTCAAGCTGGTGGCAAAACCGGGGAAGGAAGCGGACGTGGAAGAGTTCCTGCGCGGGGGG
>JBEKFJ010000009.1:0-29250 GCA_050013355.1 Oryzomonas sp. | reverse complement strand
TGGGATTTTCAGCCATTCCAACTAAACGGAATTACTGGATTTTCATGGTATGCAATCCAACGTTTTTCTCCTGAGGTTGATTAATACCTGTTTTTTTCATAAATGATACATTATTATGCGAATGTTGTGTTTAGCCTGTTTATCGGGGAATTTACCATCTTCAACAGGAGGATGCTATTGAAACGCCTCTTCAACACGGTAATGATTATAGCCGCCTTACTGGCAGCCCAGGGCTGCGCGACAAAGGCGCCGCCCCCTCCCGCGCCGACGGCCTATTTTACTCCCCAAGAGGTTGCTATCGAAAGGTGGGCCGACAACAACCCGGAAGCAGCGGCCGAACTGGGGAACTGGGTAAAAAACCACCCCCAGGCTGCGCGGAAGTTCTTCGATTGGGATGGGACCCATCCGGACCAGTCAAAGATATTCGTTTTCTGGGCGATCTCCCATTCCAGAGAAAGTATTGATGTCTTTCTCAGTCAGCACCATGATTGGGCATACTTTAACGAGCTGATTAAACAGCATCGGCCCGCTGCTAAAGCGTTCATCAACTGGTGTCGGCATCACACGCAGGCGTCGGATGAACTCATAAACCATCCCGGTGGCTTACAGTGGGCCGGCAACCATCTCTACAAAGCGTTTTGGGATATGACCGCGCATTGACTTTTATTAAATATCAACCTAAATAGGCGATTTTGCCACAGAGACGCAAAGTCATAGAGGAAATCACAGAGTTTTTCAAATATTCTCAATCCGGAAAGTCAAGAGAAATGAGACCAATATTGTCTAACTCTTTGAAATGTTTATCTCTGTGTCTTTGTGACTCTGTGGCAAATGCTTATTCTGGGATCAATGGATCACCCAGTCGCTTTTCCCGATTAGTGCGGGTTTACCCTCCCTGCCATGACTGACGCTTTCGAAAGCGATAACCAGTGGGACGGCCTCTGTAAGCGGTGCGGCCTCTGCTGTTTTGAAAAACTGGAGGATGAACGGGGCACCATCTTCTACACCCAGACCCCCTGCCGCTACCTGGACGTGACCACCCGGCTCTGCAAGGTTTTCGAACGACGCTTCGAGATCAATCCGAGTTGCATGAAGCTGACACCGGAGCTGGTTTCGACCCTGCGCTGGCTCCCCGGCGATTGCGGCTACCGCCAATCGACCGTCCTTTTGCCGATTGAACCGCGACGTATCAGGAGGAGGCGGGGGAAAGGCCGTAAATGAAAAAAGCCCGCTTAGTGCGGGCTTTTTTCATTTACAGTGCGGTATGGCAATTACTCCGGGATCATCTCCGGTTCGGCTTCAGGAAGGGCAAACCCCTCTAATTCTTCGGCGTCGGTCTGATTGTTGTTGAGCACTTGATTCATCCGCTCGACGTCAAGCTCGTTTTCCCAGCGTGAGACAACGATAGTCGCCACGCCATTGCCGACGAAGTTGGTCAGGGCGCGGGCCTCTGACATGAAACGATCAATGCCGAGGATCAGGGCCAGGCCGGCCAGGGGGATGGTGGGGATGGCTGCGAAGGTGGCGGCGAGGGTGACAAAACCGCTTCCCGTAACACCGGCCGCACCTTTGGAGGTCAGCAGCAGAACCGCAAGGATGGTGATGGTCTGGGTCCAGGTCAGGGGGGTGTTGGTGGCCTGGGCGACAAAAAGCGCTGCCATGGTGAGGTAGATCGAGGTGCCGTCCAGGTTGAAGGAATAGCCGGTGGGAACAACGAGGCCGACCACCGATTTCTTGCAGCCCAGGTTCTCAAGCTTGACCATCAGCCGGGGCAGGGCCGATTCGGAGGACGAGGTGCCCAGAACGATCAGGAGCTCCTCGCGGATGTAGCGGATAAACTTGAAAACGTTGAAACCGCAGAGCTTGCCTATCGGTCCGAGGACCAGCAGAACAAAGAGGATGCAGGTAAGATAGAAACTTACCATCAGCATGCCCAACTTTGAAAGGGAGCCAACGCCGAACTTGCCGATGGTGAAGGCCATGGCGCCGAAGGCCCCGATAGGGGCGAACTTCATGATGATGTTGACGATCCCGAAGAGGGCCTGGCAGAGCTGGTCGATCAGCCGGTGAACCGCTTTCCCCTTTTCGCCGAGGGCCGACAGGGCAAAACCGAACAGGATGGCAAAGACAAGCACCTGCAGGATGTCGCCTTTGGCAAAGGCGTCAACCACGCTCGACGGGATGATGTTGAGCAGAAAATCAACCGTGGAATGTGATTTGGCCTGGGTGGTAAAGGCGACGAGGGCCTTGGTGTCGAGCTTGGTCACGTCGGCGTTGAAGCCGTCGCCCGGCCGGATGACATTCACCACGATAAGGCCGATGGCGAGAGCCAGCGAGGTGATTACCTCGAAGTAGAGCAGCGCCTTGGCTCCGACGCGTCCGACCTTCTTCATGTCCTCCATGCCGGCAATACCGGTTACGACCGTACAGAAGATCACCGGCGTGATGATCATCTTGATCAGTTTGATGAAGCCATCCCCGAACGGCTTCATGGCAACGCCGGTTTCCGGGTAAAAGTTGCCGAGGGCAACGCCGATGGCAATCGCCGTAAGCACTTGAACGTACAGATGCTGGTAAAACCTCTTCGTTTTCATACACACCCCTTTCATCAGTTACTCATACTGGAATTGAATAAGGTCAAACCATTCTGTCCGGAAACATTGTCAGGGAAATATAAAATCATATCAGCAAGTTGAATACCAAGTTGTCGTTTATATGCAACTAAGCGAAATTAAACAATAAACACTGTTCTAAAAACGCGAATTATCGTATAAAAGGGTATAACTTTGGTTATGGCTCTGGAGAGGTTTATGGCGAAACCATGCGGTAATACGGGAAAGTTGGGAGGTATAACCGGGGTTATGGGGATAACCTTGGTTATATCCTTTCCGGATCGGAAACTAGTTGAAGCCTTATTCCTGTCCGCGCGCCAGTTTGAGGCGCTTGCTCAGCGCAGGTTGGGAGATGCCGAGCAGGCGCGCGGCAATGGTCTGGTTGCCCTTGGCGCGGGTTATGGCTTCAGTAACGAGCAGTTCCGCAGCCTCGGCAAAGGTTGGGAGCCGGTCGAGGTGGCAAAAGGGATTGCCTTCGTGGTCGGTGGCCACAGTCGGGAAATCGGGCATGCCGATGCCGCGCATAAAGGTATCCATGGAGAGGATATGGTCGCGATGGACGCTTACCGCATCGTAAATCATGGACTTTAACTCGCGTACGTTACCGGGGAAGGAGTAGGTGGCAAGAAGTTGGGCCAGTTCCCGGGGAGGGGTCGGCTTCTTTTTCCCCAGGGATCGGGCAACCTGGCCGAGGAAATAGTCGAGCAGCAACGGAATATCCTCCTTCCGCTCCCGAAGCGGGGGGACATGGACGTGGTGGGTACGCAGCCGGTAGAAGAGGTCGCGGCGGAACCTCCTGTCCGCCTCTTTCTGCGCAAGGTCGTGATGGGTAGCCACGATGATGCGTGCCTTGAGGCGCTTTGGGCGGTCGCTCCCCAACGGGAAGTATTCGCCTTCCTGGATGAGCCTCAGGAGCTTGATCTGGGAAGGAATGCTGAGATCACCTATTTCATCGAGGAAAAGGGTGCCGTCGGCTGCCTCCTCGATCATTCCCCGGCGTTGCTGGTCGGCGCCGGTGAAGGCCCCTTTGGTGTGGCCGAAAAGGGTGTCGGAAAACACCGTATCATCGAGACCGGCCACATTCACCGCCATAAGCGGTCCCGCGCATCCGCTCAGAAGATGGGTGGCACGGGCGAGGAGTTCCTTGCCGACGCCACTTTCGCCGGTGATGAGGAGCGGCTGGGGGCTGACCGCAACCGCCTCCACGTAGGAAAAAATGGCGTGCATGGCTTGGTTGGCCGTGATGATGGCGGTAAATGCCTCAGGATGTCGAAGCACTCCGGTAAGGACGCGGCTTGACATTTCAAGATTCTCGCGCTGGAGTTCCATCATCCTGATGGCGCGCAATACCCCGCCCACAAGCCGGTCTTCCTCCACGGTCTTGACAAAGTAGTCAAAAGCCCCGAGTCTCATGCAGCGCACCGCGGTCTCAAGCTGGTTCATACCGCTGATCATGATGGTAGCGGTTTCCGGATGCTGCTCCGCGATTATGGCCAGGAGGTCTTCGCCCGAGATATGGGGCATGGTGAGGTCCAGCAGAATCAGGCCCACCTTTTTGCTGGCGAGGAGCCCCTCCACCTCCCTGCTGTCCTGACAGGTAAGGATGTTGGTAATGCCGGCGGAACGTTCCAGGGTGAGTGAGAGGGAGCGGAGCCAGGCCGGCTCGTCATCCACGAGGAGTATGCAAAAGGGGGGGTAGAGATTCTGGGTCATGGTGTTTCCTCAGCGGCCGGAAGGGTCAGGATGACGGTCGTTCCTGCACCGGGTGTCGAGTTGAATTTGAGCGTCCCGCCATGCTCGTTGACGATCCCCGCCGATACCGAAAGACCGAGGCCGGTCCCTCCGGTTTCGCGTCTGGTGGTGAAGAACGGATCGGTAAGGCGCGGGATGTGTTCCGAGGCGATGCCCACCCCTTCATCCGTTACGGTCAACGCCACGATTCTGGCGTTACTCACGCGGAATGTGGCCAGTGCAATCCTGCACTCCGTGTTGGGCAGAGCCTGGCATGCATTGAGCAACAGGTTGACGACTACCTGCTCGATACGTTGGGTGTTGCCGCGCACCATGGGGATATCAGCGGCATACTCTGCCGAAAAATGGACCGTTGCCTTACGGATAGAACTGTCAACCAAGCGCACCGCCGTCTGGGCAACCTGATTCAGGTCGAAAAGGTCGCTACCGGTGTTGTCATCCTGGCGGGCGAAGTCCTTGAGTTCCTCGACGATGCGCTTGATGCGCTTGGACCCTTCCAGCATCTCGCCCAGCATGTGGGGCACTTCGTTGCGCATACGCGAGTAGGGGAGCCCTCCGAGCGGGAAATCTCCCGAGTCGCGGTAATGGGACTCAAGCACCTCCACCGCATCCTGGTAGACCTCCTTGAGGATCGGCATGTTGAGCAGGATCAAGCCGTTGGGATTATTGATCTCGTGGGCCACGCCGGAGACGAGGATGCCCAGGGAAGCCATCTTGTCGGCCTGAATGAGCTTGTCCTGGTGGCGGCGGAGTTCTTCCAGGGCACGTTTTCGCTCCGCTGACTCAAGGGCCAGTTCCTGGGTCCGTAGCGCCACGCGCTTTTGGAGGGTCCGGGACCAGACCACCGTGGCAGCCAGAATGAGCAGGAGCAGGACCAGGGCCAGGGTGCCATAGTGTACGGCCCGTTCCCAGGAGACCGGCGGCGGTTCCAGGGTCCCGAGCCATTTGTCGTAGATCTCCTGGTACTGGCCGGTCTTATGGAGGATGGCGAGCCCTTCGCTGATGCGGGTCATCAACTCGTCATTCCCCTTTTTGACGCCATAGCAGTATTTCTGGGCCGCAATGCTGGTCGCAACCGGGGCGACATTCGTCAGGTGCAACTCCCGAATGAGATACATGCCGGGAAGAATGGCGACGACCGCGTAGTCGTGGGCGCCCGAGGCGAGAAGGCGCAAGGCATCGGCCGGCGTGTCGGTGAAGTGCAGATCGCCGCTGAAACCGAGACTCTTCAGTGTGTCATGCATGATCCCGTCGCGGAAGACGATGATCTCCTTGCCGCGCAATTCCTCGATGGAGCTGACCGGCGGGGTGTCCTTGCGGGCAAAGATGGCGTGGTGAACAATGGTATGGGGAGGGGAGAAGGTGATGGACTGCAACCGCTCTTCCGAAAACGATATCCCCTGGAGGACGTCGATCTCGCCATTTATGAGGGCGGAGCGCATCTCGGACCACCCCCCGAAACGGAATTCCACCTTCATGCCCATGACCTTGGCAATGGCCCTGGTGAGGTCTACGTTGTACCCGGCCGGTTGGCCGTCCTTGTCAAGATACTCGTAGGGGGGGTAGGCGCGGTTGCCGCCGACGATGATGACCTTGTCGCCGGGATTCCGGCCTTGGTTGTCCGTGGCGCCAAAGGCGGGCAGGGTCAACAGGCACAAGCCAAGAGCGGCAAAGAGCGTCTGCCGGATGCGTCCAGGGGCAGGAGAGCGGTTGTTGTTCAGGCTGCCGTGTGCTTGCATTGATTGTTGTCCGTGCGTCGTGACCACCATGCTTCAATTCCTTCGTCCATGAACCGTCAGCGGTAGAGCATCCCGCCGATCAGCGCCCCGCCGAAGATGATCAGCGCCGGATTAACCCTGGTGAAGGTTAAAAGAACAAAGGCCGCCAGAATGAAGATAATCTTGTCCCAGCCAAGGGCCAGGGCTGTCCCCCATCCGTTCCTGCCGGCGCCGAAGACCGAGAAGGCCATGTCGTAGGCGGTCCAGAGCAGGAGCCCGACCACCAGTGGCCGTACCACTTTGAGGGCCGCTGCTATGTTTGGGCTGTCCTTGACATGGAAAAAGTAGGCCACCATGATGAGCATCAGCAGGGTAGTGGGGACCACCGTTCCCGCGGCGGCTGCTACGGCGCCGGGAACCCCGGCCAGCTTGTAGCCGACACAGGCCGATACCTGGGGCGCAACCGGACCCGGCAGGGCGTTGCCGACTGCAACGGCATCGGCAAACTCTTCAGGGGACATCCACGGCACCGGGTTATTCCCCCCGGGCGGCAGCCAGAGCGCCGTTGTGGTTTCGCGCTGCATCAGCGCAAGGGAGGCGGGCCCGCCACCCCAGGAAAAGAGAGCGACCCGCGTATAGACCAGGAATAGTTGCCAAAGAAGCATGAATCGGCCTCTCAACGTGGAGTTGAATATTTTGTCAGAATACCACAGCGGCGTGAAGTAAAGAAAGGGGGTTAATTTGCCTGGAGCTGATCGCGTTGCGCAAGTTCGGGAAAAAAGCGCCTCCAGAGCAGGACGACCAGCAATGTGCCGATACCGCCGATCAATACGGCGGGTACGGTCCCGAACCAGGCGGCGGTCACCCCAGACTCGAATTCTCCCAATTCGTTGGATGTGCCGATGAAGATGGCATTGACGGCGCTGACCCGCCCGCGCATTTCATCGGGGGTCTCCAACTGAACAAGCGTCGAGCGGATAACCACGCTCAACATGTCGGACCAGCCGAGCACAACCAGCGCCGCGAACGACAGGACAATCGACGTGGAAAGGGCGAAGACGATGGTGGCGATGCCGAACCAGGCTACCGCGGCAAACATGACCTTTCCCACCCTGCGCTGCAATGGCCGGCGCGCCAGATAGATGGATGCGGCAAACGCGCCGACCGCCGGCGCGGAACGCAGGAAGCCGAGCCCCCAGGGACCGGCGGAAAGGATATCGCGGGCATAGATCGGCAGCAGGGCGGTCGCGCCTCCGAGCAGCACCGCGAACAGGTCGAGGGATATGGCCCCCAGCACGACCCGTCGGCTGCGGATATAGGAGATGCCCGCAAAGACGAAACCGAGGGAGACCGGTTCACGGAGCGGGGTGATCGGCCGCTCGATCCTGATCGCCGCGATGGCGACGGCCGACAGGATAAAGAGCGTACCGCTGACGGCGTATACCACCGCGGGGCCTGCAATGTAGAGGAAGCCGCCTATCATCGGGCCGAGGATGACGGCCGCCTGCCTGACCGATGCGTTCAGCGCCATCGCCCGGGGCAGGGTTCCCTGGTCCACCAGCGAGGGGACCAGGGTCTGCAGGGTGGTGAATTCGAAGGCGCGGGCAATGCCGATCAGAAAGATGAACGCCAGTATTGCATCTTTGCCTGCCCACTGGGCATGACTCCCCAGGCACAGGCCGAACAGCGCCGTTGCCTCGACAAATTGCGACAGGGATACGATCCTGCGGCGGTCATGGCGGTCGGCAACGTGTCCCACCAACAGCACCAGCGCCGCCGAGGGGATGAACTGCACGAGCCCGACCAAGCCGAGGTCGAATGCGCGGTGTGTCAGGGAATAGATCTGCCACCCCACGGCGACGCCGGTCATCTGGTAGGCGATCGTGGCTGCGGCGCGCGCCAGCAGAAACATGAGGAACGGTTTGTGGTGCAAGGGGGATGTCATCCCGGTGGCCTCGGCAGGTATCGTTGATGTGATTGAAGAGCGCAGATAAAACCAGAACAGTCGAAAGATTAGAATGGTATCGGCGTTTATCTGCGGCCACTATAGTTGCGATACGGCGTCGGGTCAAGCGGAGTGAGGGTCCCGCGTCGTTACGCCACCACGTGACGGTCAGGATTCGCGGCAGTTTGTTAAGCTTTTGACACACAATAGACTGAAAAAGTTTACACTCGCATTTTAACATCTCCGTGCTATAGTACGGACACTTGCTCATGGCATATGAAGCGATCTGCATAGATAGCAAACTACGATTTCATGAATTTTTTCAGATAACAAAGGTTACGTGATGTCATCAACACCCCGCAGTACAAGCAAGGCGATAGCCGGCGTCGTACTCTGGCTGGCGCTTCTGGCAGGCCTGACCATTTCCGTTCTTTCCGGCCTCAAAATATGCACGTCCCTGTGCAGCGAAACCTCGAAATATTCGATCTTTAGCATGGATTTCGGCTGGTTCGGCTGCGCCTTCTTCGGACTGCTGATCCTGTTGACGGTTGTGCGCGAACGCATTCCGTGTGCCGGGGCCTTGCTGCTCTATGGGGTCAGCGCGGCGCTCGGCGCCGAGTTGCGGCTGATCTGGATCCAGAAGTATGTGATCGGCAGTTGGTGCCCGGTCTGCCTCGGTATCGCGGCAATGGTCACCACGGCATTTCTCGTTCTCTTATACCAATTGCCGGCTACTCGAACGGCGTCAGGAGGAATCATGAAAACAAGATTCGCCCATATCGCAGTGATGATCCTCGCACTTCTGGTCGGCCTCGGCGCTGCCATGGCAGGCGTTCAGAAGGAGGCAGAGGCGGCAGGACCTGATATCTACTTCGGCAAGCGCCAGAGCGACACCACGGTGTACTTTGTCAGTGACTGGTTCTGTCCCGTCTGCCGCAAGGTGGAACCGGAAATAGAGAAGGTTTTCCCGGAGATCTCCGCAACGGCGAGAGTAGCATTCGTCGATATGCCGATCCACCCGGACACCGCCAATATTACCCCCTACAACCTGCAATTCATGATCTATGACAAGGATAAATACATGCGACTGCGCCATGTATTGGACCAACTCTCACGCACCTCGAACAACCCGACCCCTGAGCAGGTCCAGGCGGCGGTGGCTCCCCTGGGTATCACCCTCCGGTCGCTAAATTTTGTGGAACTGATGAACGGCGTCAAGCTCTTTGAATCCCTCTTTCGCGGCTTTGGCGTCAAAGCCACCCCAACGGTGGTGATTGACAACCCCAAGACCAAAAAGCGGAAGCTCCTGATCGGCAGCCGCGAGATCAGCGGCAACGCCATTAAAGAGGCAATAGCAGAGGTTGATAGATAGTATTCATCCGGCTGGGCGTGCTTGCAATGGGCTGTCTGGGGAGGAAACAGATGGAACGGAAGGATTTTGATGCCGTTGCCTTGACCTGGGATGAAGAACCGAGGCGGGTACAACTGGCAGCCGACATTGCGGCAGCCATAAAAGAATCGGTCCCGCTTTCAGCGGACTGGGACGGCATGGACTACGGTTGCGGCACCGGGCTTTTGACCCTCGATCTGGCGCCCGCCATGCGAAGCATCGTCGGCATGGACAGTTCCCAGGGAATGGTGGACCGTCTGAACGCGAAATGCGCCGCAGCGGGCATCCGAAACACGCGCGCTGTCCGCTTCAACCTGGAGCAGGGGGAGATGCCGGCAGGGCATTTTCACCTTGTTGCCAGCGCCATGACCTTGCACCATATCCCGGAGGCCGTCCCGCTCCTGACCTCGCTGCGCGGGCTGCTGCACCCCGGCGGCTGGATTGCCCTTGCCGACCTGGAAACCGAGGACGGCAGTTTTCACGATGACCAGACCGGCGTATTCCATCATGGTTTCAGCCGGGAAGAGTTGGAGATGTTTCTCGCCCGGGCAGGCTTCAGCTCCATCGCTGTCCGGAGCGTGACCGCCGTGCGCAAGCACGAACAGCTCTATCCGGTTCTGCTTGCCGTGGCTGTGCGTGCCTGAGCCTTCAGGCGTCACGGATTCAGGTAGTGCCCTATTATGGACGTTCGGCAAGCGTCTTTTCGACGAACTCCTTTACATCCCGGTTCAACTCCCCACGCGAGATGCTGTCAAGGTACATCATATGTCCGGCACGGTAGTGGCGGGTGGATATGTTTTTCTGAAGTGCGGGCGTCAAACCGAGGTGGTTGAGCGTGTAGATGCTCGAGAAGTGGGGGGTGGCCAGATCGAAGAGCCCCATGGCCACAAAGAGCTTCATATGGGGGTTCTTGGCAAAGCTGTTGCGCAGGTTATCGCTTGTGTCGGCGTAGCTGTTCTTTGCCTCCCAATCCCAGTGACCGATGCCGCCGCCCAGGGCAAAATATTCCAGGTCGGATTTGTAGCCGAGTTCCGTACGTATATAGTTGTTGAAAGCGTCGGTATAGGGCGCCCGGATTGTGGCGACTGTGGGATCGAAGCCGTGATGGTTTGACGGTTCCAGGTCCGGGGCCGTGAAGCGGCTGTCCAGGTAGCCGACCATTTGCTGTTGGTCGCGGAGAAGCTCCCTGACAAAGCTCCTGCTGTCGATACGCAGGTTGCGGTTGGCGATGAAGGCCGCATCCAGTCCGGTTAATTCAGCCAATTTGTCGGCTACCTCCCGGCGTTTCCCGGCCGTCAGGCTATCTCCCCGGACAAGGGCCGCAGTGTATTCCGTTGCAGCCCACGCCTCCGCCTGGGCCAGTGTCTTGTCCAGGTCGGCCTGGAGTTGGGGCGCCAGTTTGCGATGATACCAGGCCGTTGCGGTATAACTGGGGAGGAACAGGACATAGGGCAGGTCATTGCCTTGGTCAAAGCCAAGGGTCTGCATGTTCATGACGGAGGAAACCAGCACGATGCCGTTGAGCGCGATACCATGCTCCAGCAGGTATTCGGACAGCCCTGCGGCGCGGAATGCCCCATAGCTCTCGCCAGCCAGAAGCAATGGTCCCCCCCAACGTTCGTAACGTCCCAGATAGAGCCTGATAAACCGGCCTATCGAGTCCACATCACCCTGGACCGTGGTGAATTTTTTCGTAAGATCCGCCTTGGTTGCCCTGCTGTAGCCGGTGCCGACCGGATCGATGAACACCAGGTCGGCCCACTCCAGCCAGGTTGTGTCGTTATCCTCCAGGCGGAAGGGAGGGGAGGGCATCCTGCCGTCGGGCAGCATCCGCACGATGCGGGGGCCAACGGCGCCGAGGTGCAGCCAGACCGCTGCCGCGCCGGGACCGCCGTTGAAGATGAACAGGAGCGGCCGTTTCACATCGCGGGAGGGGGTGGGAGCGGTATAGGCGACAAAAAAGATCTGGGCCTCGGTTTCGCCGGCATCGTTTTGAATCGGCAGTTTTCCCGCGGTTACCGTATAGGCCAGCTCCTTCCCCTTCACGGTGATGGTGTGGCGGGTAACGACCGGCGTTTCCGCGGCCGCGGCTGAATCCTTTTTATCCTTCTCCGCACCTTTCTCGTCGTCACGGGGCGGCTGGGTGATACTTGCCGAGATTTCCGCCCCGGACAGGCATGGATGATGGAATTCTCCGGCCAGCAGGAGAACCGTCAAAAGCAGGGATAGGTACATGGGGACGTCACCTCCGGCGTCAGGCGCTCAGACAACAATGCATGAAGAGAGTATACTTCATCATCATGGGCTGTCCACAACCATCACATCGGTTTGTGTGTCCTCTAACATATTTACTGCGCTTCAGGCGGCGGCGCAGAGCAGGGAACACCCCTCGCTCAGGTAGTCGGACGCACGGACCTGTTCGACAACCCAATAGAGGTTATCCCTCCCCAGCAGGATGGCAACCGGCTCTTTAAGGCCGATGGCATACATCTGCGCCACGGAATAAAATGAGAATTTGGCGTACAAGGCTTTCTCCCCTTGTCTGTTACTGGTCTTGAGTTGGATGCTCCCTATGAGTTATGCAAGCATAAGGCGTACCAGAGGTTTATTGTTATAAAAACAGTATGTTACGGATTTGCGACAAAATATTGACTCTGTACGGCTGTTTTTGCTGCAAAATGCCGTCTATAATTTGACTTCCGGCGGTGAGGACACCATGTTGGATGTGATCGGGATTCTGGGCAGGTACTTTGAGGGGGAGGCGCTGGCGATCATGGCCATCCACGGACATGTGGTGGCGGATCTCGCCCTGGCTGTCGGCCGTGAGGCATCTCTTCCCGACGAGGAGTGTGCCTTTATAAGGGAAGCGGCGATACTGCACGATATCGGCGTATGCGGGGTTGCCGCACCGGAAATCGGGGCGTTGGGGCCCCACCCCTACATCATGCACGGCATCCTGGGACGTGAGATCCTCGAACGCGAAGGTCTGCCGCGACACGCCCTGGTGTGCGAACGCCACATCGGCGTCGGCCTGACGATCACCGATATCGTTGACCGGCAACTCCCCCTCCCTTGCCGGGATATGACGCCCCGGACGACCGCAGAAGAAATCATCTGCTTTGCCGACCTGTTTTTTTCCAAGAAGCCGGACCGGTTGGAGCAGAGAAAGTCAGCGGAACGGGTCCGAGAAAAACTTTCCTTTTTTGGACAGGATAAAGTTCAAATTTTTGACGTATGGATGGAGAGATTCGGAGCGGCTCTCCGGGCGCCCGGCATTCGGCCTTCCTCATGACGTTTTTCAACAGACTGTTAACCGCGGCCTGAATCCTGGGGCGCAGCGTTTCTCATCCGGAGTTTCCGGATGGAAACTGCGTAATTATGGTTGCATTTGATCCGGCTATGCAGTAAATTGACACTCTTTTTTCAGGCACTCTCGCAGCTTTTCCAGGTGGTTTCATTGCAACGGGATACCCCCACAATAGAACAGCTCCGCGACAGCATCGACAGCATCGACAACCGGATCGTCGAGCTTCTCAACGAACGGGCGCGGGTGGTGGTCGAGGTCGGCAAGCTCAAGTCCGGCAGCAATATGGAGTTTCATGTCCCCGGCCGTGAGCGCCGGATTTACGAACGCCTGCTCAATCTCAATCCCGGCCCGTTCCCCAACGATGCCCTGCGCAGTATCTACCGCGAGATCATTTCTGCATGTCTTGCCCTGGAATCGCCCATGAAAGTGGCCTTTCTGGGACCCAGGGCGACCTTCAGCCACTTGGCGACCATGCAGCAGTTCGGTCTGTCCGCGGAACTGGTGCCGCTCAAGTCGATCCCGTCGGTCTTCGAGGAGGTGGAGAAGGGCAAGGCGCTGTACGGCCTGGTGCCGGTGGAAAATTCCACCGAAGGGGTCGTTTCCCATACCCTCGACATGTTCGTCGAGAGCAGTTTGAAGATAACCGCCGAGGTCCTGCTGGAAGTCCATCACGATCTGTTGTCCCGCACCGGGCGGCTTGAAGACATCAAGAAGGTTTACTCCCATCCCCAGCCCATCGCCCAGTGCCGTCAATGGCTTGATGAGAATCTTCCCGGGGTGCCGTTGGTGGACGTGGCCTCCACCGCCGTGGCAGCCCAGATCGTCAGCGAAGACTATACTGCCGCCGCCATTGCCAGCGAGCTGGCCGGTTCGCTCTATGATCTCAAGGTGGTCAGGAGCAGGATAGAGGACCAGGTCAACAACTTTACCCGGTTTCTGGTGATCGCCCGCAAGGAAAGCGAGCGCTCGGGCAACGACAAGACCTCCATACTGTTTTCCGTCAAGGATGAGCCGGGGATCCTGTGCCGCATGCTGGAGCCTTTTGCCAATCGAGGCATCAACCTCTCCAAGATCGAATCGCGGCCATACAAGAAAAAGGCCTGGGAATACATCTTTTTCCTCGACCTGTTCGGCCACACCTCGGAACCGGAAGTGGCTGCGGCCCTGGATGAGCTCAAACAGTGCTGTCAGTTCCTCAAGGTCCTCGGGTCCTATCCGCGGTCGATGTAGGTAGGTTGTTGAAAAACAGCCATCTCGTCGCCGTCCTCGAAAGCCCTCTTGTGCGGCGTAGCGCCCGGCCTTCGCAGCCAAAGCTGCTTCGGCGGAGTAGGCCTGCTACGCCTCCGCAGGGCTTTCTGCGGGTGCGACGATCTGACTATTTTTGAACAACCTGGGTTTTCAACAACCTTGAAGGAATGAGACGGCATGTCCATGATCATTGAACGTCTGGCCGTCATCGGCGTCGGCCTGATCGGCGGTTCTTTTGCACGGGCGCTGCGTGAAGCCGGCGCAGTCGGCGCCGTCATCGGCATCGACAACGACCGGGACAACCTGAACAAGGCCCTTTCCCTGGGGATTGTCGACGAGGTTGCCCGTGATGCCGCTGAAGGCGTGCGGGATGCCCAGGCGGTATTTATCTCGGTTCCGGTCTGTTCCATTCCGGTGGTGGTCAGGGAGATTGCCTCGTTTCTCCCCGGCGGCTGCATTGTCAGCGACGGCGGCAGCGTCAAGTCCGCCATCGTGCAGAAGTGCGAGGCGCTCATGCCGCCGGGATGTTTTTTCGTCGGCGGACACCCCATTGCCGGCACCGAGCACTCGGGAGCAACGGCGGCCTTTGCCGGCCTCTTCACCGGCAAGCGCTGTATCCTGACCCCCACCCCGGCCACCGATGCCGGGGCGTACGATACCATGGCGCGGCTCTGGCGGTCTGCCGGAGCCAATGTCTGCTCCATGGAGCCGGGGCACCACGACCGGATCTTCGCTGAAATATCCCACCTGCCACATGTCGTAGCGTACGCCCTGGTGCATGCCGTGGGAACGGCCGATGTGGAAGGGGAGAACGTACTTTCCTACACCGCCGGAGGTTTCAGGGATTTTACCCGCATCGCCTCTTCCGACCCGATCATGTGGCGCGACATCGCCCTGATGAACAGGGGAGCCCTTCTGGCAAGCATCGACGGATTTTCGGCGAGCCTGGTGGAGTTGCGGCAGCGCATCGACCGCGGCGACCCTGCGGCATTGGCCGAGTTTTTTACCATTGCCAAACAGTTCCGCGATGGTATTCTCTGAACGAATGGAAACCATCTTTATCACCAACGGAGTCCTGCGTGAAATCCATCACCATTCAACCCGCTGCGTCTGTTGAGAGATGAGAGATGAGAGATGAGAGATGACTGCGTGAAATCCATCACCATTCAACCCGCTGCTTCTGTCAAGGGCGAGATCGTTGTCCCCGGCGACAAGTCCATATCACATCGCTCCGTCATGTTGGGCGCCATCGCCAATGGCGTCACCACCGTGAGGGGCTTCCTGCGCGGTGAGGACAACATGGCGACCATGGGGGCCTTCCGTGCCATGGGGGTGCGGATCGAGGACGACGGCGAAACCGTGGCCATACACGGCCAGGGGCTTCATGGCCTCAAGGAGCCGGCGGACATCATTGATTGCGGTAATTCCGGCACCAGCATCCGTCTTTTGACCGGTCTGTTGGCCGGCCAATCCTTTTTCTCGGTGGTAACCGGCGACCAATATCTGCGCAAACGCCCCATGAAGCGGGTGGTGGAGCCGCTTGCCCGCATGGGTGCCCGCATAATGGGGCGTGACAAGGGCACACTGGCGCCACTTGCCATCTGCGGCGGCGCCCTGAATGCCATCGGCTATGATTCGCCGGTTTCCAGCGCCCAGGTGAAATCCGCCATCATGCTGGCCGGCCTGTATGCCGACGGAGCGACCTCCGTCCGCGAGCCGACCCTTTCACGCGACCATTCCGAGCGCATGTTCCGGCTGTTCGGCGCATCGCTTGAGGTGTTCAATACCGGGGTCACGGTGCGCGGCGGCACGGAGCTTATTGGTCAGGAAATCAGCGTGCCAGGCGATATCTCCTCGGCAGCCTTCTTTATGGTTGCGGCCCTGATCACGGCCGGGTCCGAACTGCTCATCCGCAACGTAGGCGTCAACCCGACCCGTACGGGCATCATCGACATCCTCAGGTCCATGGGGGGTCGTATCGAGATGCTCAACGAGCGTGAAGTCTCCGGCGAGCCGGCGGCCGACCTCATGGTGCGCTCGTCGCAGTTGAAGGGCATCGATATCTCCGGGGGCGTCGTGCCGCGGGCCATCGACGAGTTCCCGGCCATATGTGTGGCGGCGGCCTGTGCGGAAGGGCGGACCACGGTCAGGGACGCACGCGAATTGCGGGTCAAGGAGACCGACCGGATCGCAGCCATGGCATCAAACCTGCGCATCCTCGGGGTTTCGGTGGAGGAATGCGCCGACGGCATGGACATTATCGGGGCGGAGCGCTTGGGCTCCGGCGCTGTGGAGAGCTTCGGCGATCATCGCATCGCCATGTCCCTGTCGGTTGCGGCCCTGGTGTCGCACGGCGGCATCACCATCAGCGATGTGGATTGCGTGGCAACGTCGTTTCCCTCCTTTTTCCCGCTGCTGGAACAGGTTGCCGGCAGGTGACGGCAATGAACGCGCGTCCCAACGGCCTGGTCATCGCCATCGATGGACCCTCAGGCGCCGGAAAGAGCACCATTGCACGTTTGCTGGCCAAGAGGCTCGGCTACCTTCAGATCGACACCGGCGCCATGTACCGGGCGGTCGCCTTTCTGGTCAGCCAGGCAGGGATCGATCTCGGCGACGCTGCTGCCGTCGAACGGCTGTGCAACAGCGCGGATATCCGCCTCGAAAGTTCCAACTGCTCCCAGCGGGTGTTTGCCAACGGCCGGGATGTGACCGAACTGATCCGTACACCGGAGATGTCCCTGATGACCTCGCGCGTCTCGGCCCTCAAGCCGGTGCGCGAATCGATGATGATGCTCCAGCGCCGGATGGGGCGGGATGGCGGCGTGGTCCTGGAGGGGCGGGACATCGGCACGGCCGTCTTTCCCGATGCCGAGCTCAAATTTTTCCTCTTCGCTTCCCCGGAGGAGCGCGGGAAACGCCGTTTCGCGGAACTGGTCGGCACCGGGGAGCGGGTCACCCTGGAAGAGACCATTGAAGCGGTTTGTCGGAGGGACAGCCAGGATTCCCAACGCGATCTTGCCCCTCTCAGGCAGGCCGAGGACGCCATCCCCGTCGATTCCTCCCTGATCGGTATCGACGATGTGGTGAAGAAAATGGAAGAGATTGCCAGGGAAAAAATCCAACAGGGCAAGGGCCTGCCGGCAGTAATTTCCTGACAGACCCCAGGACAACGACATGAAAGTACTTCTCGCAAAACGCGCAGGTTTCTGCTTCGGCGTCAAGCGGGCCACCCAGATGGCCTTTGAAGCGGCCGGCATAGATAAACAAACCTATACCCTCGGACCGATCATCCACTCCCCGCAGGTCGTCAACAAGCTGGAGGAGATGGGGGTCAAGGTGCTCAAAAATCTGGATACCATGGATTGCGGCACCATCATCATCCGGTCCCATGGCGTCGCTTCCCACGAGATCGAGGAGGCGGTGCAAAAACAGTTGGTGATCGTCGACGCCACCTGTCCTTTCGTCAAAAAGGCCCAGGAGCACGTCAAGAGTCTTTCCGAGACGGGTTATGGCGTCGTTGTGGTGGGCGATGCCGATCATCCCGAGGTTCAGGGGATCGTCTCCTATGGCGGCGATAAGGTGTTCGTCGTCGGTTCCGGCGAAGAGGTCAGCAAGCTCCCCAAGATGAACAAGATCGGCGTTGTCGCCCAGACAACCCAGTCATTCGAAAACCTCAAAAATGTCGTGTCGGAATGCCTCCTGCGGGGCGGCGAGATCCGGGTATTCAACACGATCTGCGACGCCACGGCGGTGCGCCAGGAAGAGGCCAAGGAACTGGCGTGCCAGGTTGACTGCATGTTGGTGGTGGGCGGTTTCAACAGCGCCAACACGCGCCGGCTGGCCGAGGTTTGCGCCGAGATTCAGCCGCGCACCCATCATATTGAAACGGCCACCGAGATCGTTCCCGGCTGGTTCGAAGGGGTGGAGCGGGTCGGCGTGACGGCCGGGGCTTCGACCCCCAAATGGATTATCGACGAGGTGGTGAGCCGGATCGAAGATATTAATAAAAGCAATTGAATTTTTTTGAACTCATTGCTATATTATCATGCTTACAAACACACTTTCAAAAAAACAGAAAGATACAACGTCCAGGGGGTAGGTGTAATGGTTGATTTCAAAAAGCTCGACACTTCCGACACTAGTGAGCAAGACGACGAGACTGAACAGCAAAGCAATGAATTTGCCGAGCTCTATTCGGAGAGTCTCAAGGAAAGGCCTGAGCGGGATAAAATTATAGAAGGTACGGTTGTCCGCATTGACCAGGAAACCGTGCTTGTGGATATCGGCCTTAAGTCGGAAGGTTTTGTGGCGGCCAACGAGTTCCGGGATGCCAATGGCGAGATTACGGTTCAGGTCGGCGAGCGCATTCGGGTGCTCATGACGCGCGAAGACGGAAAAAAAGGGTACATCCTCTCAAAAAGAAAGGCCGACTATCTGGCCGCCTGGGAAAAGATCGGCGGTTTGGGACAGGAAGGGGGCATCATCGAGGGGACCATCACGGCGCGGGTCAACGGCGGTTTCACGGTGGATATCGGAGTTCCCGCCTTTCTTCCCACGTCACAGGTGGATATCAGGCCGTCGTCCGATTCCGACAGCTATATCGGCCTGAAGTCCAAGTTCAAGATCATCAAGCTCAACCAGAAACGCGACAACATTGTCCTCTCCCGCCGTGCCATCCTTGAGGATGAACGCGCCTCAGTCCGTGATGTAACCCTCGCCAATCTCGAAGAAGGGCAGATCGTGGAAGGCGTTGTCAAGAATGTCACCGATTACGGGGCATTTGTCGATCTGGGCGGCGTGGATGGCCTTTTGCACGTCTCCGACCTCTCCTGGGGGCGGGTGGGCAAGCCGTCCGATATCCTCAAGCCGGGTCAGCAGGTGACCGCCAAGGTGCTCAAGTTCGACCGCACCAAGGGGAAGATCTCCCTCGGCATCAAGCAGACCCTTTCCGATCCGTGGCTGGATGTGCCATCCAGGTATCCGTTGGAAACCCGGATCAGGGGCCGGGTTGTCAGCCTGATGGAATATGGCGCCTTCGTGGAGTTGGAGCCGGGCGTCGAAGGGCTGATCCATGTCTCCGAGATGTCCTGGACCAAGCGTGTCCGCCGTGCCTCCGACATACTCAACGTCGGTGACGAGGTCGAAGCGGTCGTGTTGGGCATTGACATGGACAACCGCAAGATATCCCTGGGGCTTAAGCAGGTGTCGGAAAACCCCTGGAAAACAATCGCTGAAAAGTATCCCGTTGGCACCAAGATCGAAGGACAGATCAAGAACATGACCGATTTCGGCATGTTCATCGGCATAGAAGACGGCATCGACGGCCTTGTCCATGTCTCCGACATCTCGTGGACCAAGCGGGTCAAGCACCCCGGCGATGTCTTTGAAAAGGCACAACTCGTCCAGGCCGTGGTGCTCAAGGTGGATGTCGACAACGAGCGCCTGTCCCTCGGCATCAAGCAGCTCGAGCCGGACCCCTGGAGCCTTGCGCCCGAGAAGTACCGGGCCGGCGTCAAGGTGACCGGCAAAGTGACGTCCCTGACCGATTTCGGCGTGTTCGTCGAGCTTGAAGAGGGGATTGAAGGTCTGATTCACGTATCCGAGCTTTCCCGCGAAAAGGTGCCGTCGGCCAAGGATTTTGCCGCTGTCGGCGACATCCTTGAGGCGGTCGTGTTGAGCTGTGATTCGCGTGAACGGCGCATCTCGCTCTCCATCAAGTCGATGCGCGCCGCAGCCGAGAAGGAGGAGTTCGCCCAGTACTTAGGTTCCCAGGGAGAGGCGACCTCCAACCTGGGTGAGCTGTTACAGCAGGAAATCAACAATAAAAACAATCAGTGAACCACAGCGTTACTACTGAGCGGGGGGTGATACGATGACCAAAAGTGAACTGATCGAAAAAGTCGTCCAGACACACGGGATGTTGAATATGAAGGTGTCCGAGGCCCTTGTGAACACGGTTTTCGACTCCATCGAGGAGGCCCTGAAGACCGGCGACAAGGTGGAGATTCGCGGGTTTGGCAGCTTTACGATACGCGAGCGCTCGGGTCGTGAGGCCCGCAATCCCAAGAGCGGAGAAATCGTCCGCATCCCGGCGAAAAAGACGCCGTTCTTCAAAACCGGCAAGGAACTGAAGGAGCGGGTAAACTGCTGAGCAGCAGGAACGCTTTTTCAATGGATGCACCGCCGCCCGGATGGCGGAACTGGTAGACGCAAGAGACTTAAAATCTCTCGACTCTCGGGTCGTGCCGGTTCGATTCCGGCTCCGGGCACCAAGACATAATATAAGCTAGTCCGATGTAGTCCAAAAGCCCCTGAGAAATCAGGGGTTTTTTCCGTTGCGTTGCATGAGTGAGAATGCTGTTAACGCCGGATTGCGGCGCATGGGTTTTGAAAAGTCCGAAATAACCGGCCATGGTTTCAGGGCCATGGCGCGGACGATCCTTGATGAGGTCCTTGAGGTCCGCACGGACTTCATTGAACACCAGCTTGCCCATGTCGTCAAGGATCCTAATGGGACTGCGTACAACCGCACTAAGTATCTGCCGCAACGCCGGAATATGATGCAGCAATGGGCTGATTATCTGGATGAGCTGAAGAGTGGTGAGGAGAAAATTAGATAGTGCCACGTCTCCCCCTGCTTCACTTTAGACTGCTGCATATTTCCCAGGGTCGGGTATCATTGAAGGGGAACGTGTCGAACAGTTCACGAACGGGGTATTGACCATGTGCGGTCGATTTACATCACTGCTGTCGCCGGAACTCCTGGCAGCGATCTTCGGCGTGCCGGTGCCCGTGGCAGCCGAGCCCCGGTACAACATCGCCCCGACTCAGAACGTCTGGGTGGTGCGAAACGAGGGGGACCATAACCGGCTGGACCTGATGAAGTGGGGGCTGGTTCCGTTCTGGGCGAAAGATCCGTCCATCGGCAACCAGATGATCAATGCCCGATGCGAGACGCTTGCCGAGAAGCCAGCCTTTCGCCAGGCGATCAAGCACCGGCGGTGCATCGTGCCGGCAGCGGGTTTCTACGAGTGGGCGCCGCCCGCGACCGCAGGCGGTCGTAAGCAGCCTCTCTATATCCACATGGCCGACGCATCGCCTATGTGTTTCGCAGGGCTTTGGGAGCAGTGGAAGCACCCAGGGGAGGAAGGGCTCCTGGAGTCCTTCACGATCATCACGACCAAGGCCAACGAGATGATAGCGCCTCTCCATGACCGGATGCCGGTTATTCTCCAGCCTGACGACTTCGGGTTGTGGCTTAGTCATAATATGCATGACCCGGAGCAGTTGCAGGAGATATATCGACCCTTTCCATCCGATCTGCTTGAAGCCTACAGTGTGTCAGACTTGGTGAATAACGCGCGCTACGACTCGCCAGCTTGTATTGCGCGGGTTTGATTACCCTCCTGATGTTGGGGCGAATTTCCCACTGCCCCTAAGCGTCTTTGTTGAAGACAAATAAATTAAGTATACTGCCCCTTAAATTCCCTGTAATTCCAACTGAAGTGTACAGTTTCTGGACACTTTTAAAATAGATTTAATTTTTTTGTGTTATACCGGCTGGTTAGAAGGATAACGATGAATGTCCAGTTTTTGGACACTTTCAGAAAAGTATTAATTTTGTTGTGTGATGACGGTTGGTTAGATGGATGGCGCTGAAGTTTTCATTTTCTGGACACTTTTGAAGTGATGTTAATATTTTAACATGCTGATTTTGTGGTTGAATGTTGTGTACACAGAGAGTAGAAGGGGATTGTGGATTTTAATCGGAGGGTGAAGGCGGAAGGGTGATTTTAAGATAGCTCAATTCCGTGGTTGGCAATTAAGTAAACTATCCCCCGAATTCAGACAGGATCAAGCTAAATGAACAACAACAAAGAAAACGAACGCGCGGAGCTGCATAAAACCATCTGGCGCATCGCCAACGATCTACGAGGCAGTGTGGACGGCTGGGATTTCAAGACCTATGTGCTCGGCATGCTGTTCTACCGCTTCATCTCCGAGAACCTGACCAGCTACCTCAATGAACAGGAGCGCAAGGCAGGAATTTCTGACTTCGATTACGCCCGTTTGAGCGATGCCGATGCCGAGTTCGGCCGCGAAGAGACAGTAAAGGAAAAGGGCTTCTACATCATTCCGTCGCACCTGTTCGCCAACGTACAGGCGCAGGCGCGACATGATGCCAACCTCAACGAAACGTTGAGCCGCGTCTTTGTCGACATCGAAGGTTCAGCCACTGGCAGTGACAGCGAGCACGACATCAAGGGACTGTTCGATGACCTTGATGTCAACTCAAGCAAACTCGGACCCACGGTGGCCAAACGCAACGAAAAGCTGGTGAAGCTTCTGGACGCCATCGGTGAACTGCCCTTGAGCAATGACTCGGGCAGTTTCTCGGACAACTCCATCGACCTGTTCGGCGACGCCTACGAATACCTGATGCAGATGTATGCCTCCACCGCCGGCAAGTCCGGCGGTGAGTTCTACACCCCGCAGGAGGTTTCCGACCTGCTCGCCCGCATCACCGTGGTTGGCAAGAGCGAGGTCAACAAGGTCTACGACCCGGCCTGCGGTTCCGGCTCGCTGCTGCTCAAGTTTGCCAAGGTCCTGGGCCATGACAAGGTGCGCCAGGGCTTCTTCGGTCAGGAAATCAACCTGACCACCTACAACCTGTGCCGGATCAACATGTTCCTGCACGACATCAATTACGAGAAGTTCGACATCGCCCACGGCGACACCCTAACCGATCCCGCGCACTGGGACGATGAACCGTTCGAGGCCATCGTCTCCAATCCACCCTACTCAATCAATTGGGAGGGCGACGCCAACCCCCTGCTGATCAACGACCCCCGCTTCGCCCCGGCGGGCGTGCTGGCCCCCAAGAGCAAGGCGGACCTGGCCTTCACCCTGCACATCCTTTCCTGGCTGGCGGTAAACGGCACGGCGGCCATCGTCGAATTTCCCGGCGTGCTCTATCGCGGCGGTGCGGAGCAGAAGATCCGCCAGTACCTGATCGACAACAACTATGTTGATGCCGTGATCCAGCTGCCGCCCGACCTGTTCTTCGGCACCACCATTGCAACCTGCATCATCGTACTAAAAAAATCCAAGCACGATAACGCCACCCTATTCATCAACGCATCCGCCGAATTCGTACGCAACGGCAACAAGAACAGGCTCACAGACACCCACCAGCAAAAAACTCTCGATGCCTTCATTGCACGCAAAGACATTGACAACTTCGCACGGCTGGTTGACAACGCCGTCATCGCGGAGAACGGCTACAACATCGCCGTCACCTCCTATGTCGAGCAGCGTGATATCAGCAAAGCGGTGGACATCAAGGCGCTCAATGCCGAGATCTCCCGCATCGTTATGCGGCAAACGGAGCTGAGGACACAGATCGATGCCATCGTAACCGATCTGGAGGGGGAACAGTCGTGAACCGGATTGACGAATTGATTACTGAGCTTTGCCCGGAGGGGGTGGAGTTTATGGGGTTGGGTGATATTGCAGAATTCAAACGCGGCACACAGCTGAAAATAAATGACCTCGTACCTGGCCCATACCCTGTGGTCACTGCTAGTAGATCTGAGAACGTGTCGCACTTTCAGTGGAACTATGACCCTGAAAGTGTCACAGTAACTTCACATGGCGCCTACGCAGGTCACGTCAACTTTTGGGAAACGCCCATCTGGCTTGCTAACAACGTATTTTTATTATTGCCTAGTTCAGTTATCTTGCCTCGATATCTCTATTTTTTCTTGAAGAACAACGAGCGCTCCTTACGCAGTACTTCACAAGGAGGTGGTGTGCCGTATATCAATGTTCGTGATATCGCGCCATTTCGCATTCCGGTCCCTCCGCTCGAAGTGCAACGCGAAATTGTGAAAGTGCTAGACACCTTTACCAAGCTGGAGGCGGAGCTGGAGGCGGAACTGGAGGCGCGTCGGCGGCAGTACCAGTACTACCGCGACACGCTGCTTGCCTTCGGTGATCAGGATGTTCGCTGGGCCACAATGGCCGAGGTTGGGGTGTTCTTTCGCGGACGGCGCTTCACCAAAAACGACTTCAATGCTGAAGGTGTAGCCTGCATTCACTATGGTGACATCTACACGCAGTACGGAACCGCCGCCACGGAGACAGTTTCGCGCGTACGTTCGAACATGGTATCCACCCTGCGATTTGCGAAACCGGGCGATCTTGTGATTGCCGGAGTCGGGGAAACGGTTGAGGATGTCGGCAAGGCTGTCGCATGGCTCGGTAATGGAGATGCGGCCATTCACGATGACTGCTTCGCATTTCGTCATTCGTTGAATCCGAAGTTCGTCTCCTATTATTTTCAGACTGCGGCCTTCCACGCGGAGAAAAACAAATTCGTGGCCCGGGCAAAGGTCAAACGCTTGTCCTCCGAAAGCCTCGGCAAGCTCACAATCCCGGTTCCCCCGCTCGATGAACAAGAGCGTATCGTCGCCATCCTCGACAAGCTCGATACGCTGGTGAACGACCTCTCCATCGGCCTGCCCGCAGTAATCAAGGCCCGCCGCCAGCAGTATGAACACTACCGCGACCGTTTGCTCTGTTTCCGGGAGGCCGCATGACCGAAGACCTCTCGCCGTACCGCATCGAACCGATTGCGCTTTCCAACGAAAGCACGGTCGTCGCTGAATTCCTGCCCGACAGGGTACGGGAGACTGCATACCAATCTGAGGCCGAGCTGGAAAAAGCCTTCATCAAACAATTGCAGTTGCAGGCCTATGAATACCTGCCGATCACCTCTGAATCCGATCTGACTGCCAACCTGCGTCGCCAGTTGGAGCGGCTCAATAAATTCGCCTTTTCCGACGCTGAATGGGATCGCTTCTTCAGCACCTGTGTATCCGGTGCCAATGACGGCATTGTGGAAAAGACCACGCGCATCCAGGAAGACCATATTCAGGTGCTCAAGCGCGACGATGGCACGGTCAAGAACATCTATCTGATCGACAAGCAGCGTATCCACAACAACAGCCTGCAGGTCATCAACCAGTACGAGGTGCCACAGGGTGATGACGGTGCCAAGCGGGCCAACCGCTACGACGTGACGGTGCTGGTCAACGGCCTGCCGATGGTGCATGTGGAATTGAAGCGCCGTGGCGTGGACATCCGCGAGGCATTCAACCAGATCAATCGCTACCATCGCGACAGTTTCTGGGTGGGTTCCGGCCTATTCGAGTACGTGCAGCTGTTTATCATCAGCAACGGCACGCTGACCAAGTACTACAGCAACACGGTGCGAGACGGTCACCTGGCGGAACAGCGGAGCAAACGCTCACGCCAGAAGACCTCCAACAGTTTTTCGTTCACCAGCTGGTGGGCCGACGCGAAAAACCAGCCCATCACCGAGTTGACTGGCTTCTCCAAAACCTTCTTCGCCAAGCATACTCTGCTGAACATACTGACCCGCTACTGCGTGTTCGACGTGGATCGCAAGCTGCTGGTGATGCGGCCCTATCAGATAGTGGCGGCTGAACAGATTCTGCAACGCATCGCGACCAGCACCAATCACCGACAACTGGGTAGCGTTGCTGCGGGCGGCTACATCTGGCATACCACCGGAAGCGGCAAGACGCTGACCAGTTTCAAGGCGGCACAACTGGTACGCGGATTGGAAGGCCTCGACAAAGTGCTCTTTGTGGTCGACCGCAAGGATCTGGACTACCAGACCATGAAGGAGTACGAGCGGTTCGAGAAAGGGGCGGCCAACTCCAACACCTCGACGGCGGTGCTGCAACGGCAGCTGGAAGATTCGAACGCGCGTATCATCATCACCACCATCCAGAAGCTTTCCCGCTTCGTTGCCAAAAACAAAAAGCATTCGGTGTACGACCAACATGTGGTGGTGATTTTCGACGAATGCCATCGCAGTCAGTTCGGCGACATGCATGCCGAAATCACCCGGGTCTTCAAGCGCTACCACCTGTTCGGTTTCACCGGCACACCGATTTTCGCCGACAATGCGAGCAGCCACGGCAACCCGCTTCGGCGAACCACCGAGCAGGCCTTTGGCGACAAGCTGCATACCTACACGATCGTCGATGCCATCAACGATAAGAACGTGCTGCCTTTCCGCATCGACTACATCAACACTATCAAGACATCGCCGGGTATCAAGGACAAGAAGGTATCGGCCATTGACACGGAGCGGGCACTGCTGGCCCCTGAGCGCATTACGCAGGTGGTGAGCTATATCCGCGAGCACTTTGACCAGAAAACGAAGCGTGCCGCCTCCTACCGTCACGACGGCAAGCGGCTGGCCGGATTCAACTCTCTGTTCGCCACGGCCTCCATCGACGCGGCCAAACGCTACTTCGCCGAGTTCGCTGAGCAAGAAAAAGAGCTGCCGCCCGCGCGGCGACTCAAGGTTGGACTGATTTACAGTTTTGCAGCCAACGAGGAAGAAACCGATGGCCTACTGAGTGAGGAGGAATTTGAAACTGAAGGGCTGGATCAAAGCTCGCGCGACTTTCTGGATGCCGCGATCAAAGACTACAACGCCCTGTTCAGCACGAGCTTTGACACCTCGGCCGATAAGTTTCAGAACTACTACAAGGACCTGTCGCAGCGGCTGAAGAAACGCGATCTGGATCTGGTGATAGTGGTCAACATGTTCCTGACTGGCTTCGACGCCACCACGCTCAACACCCTGTGGGCGGACAAGAACCTGCGTGCCCACGGGCTGATTCAGGCCTATTCGCGCACCAACCGCATCCTCAATTCGGTCAAGACCTACGGTAACATCGTTTCCTTCCGCGATCTCGAACAGGAAACCAACGACGCCCTGGCCCTTTTCGGCAACAAGGATGCCAAGGGCATCGTGCTACTGAAACCTTACGTCGAGTACTACAAGGAGTACCAGAAGCGGATCGAGGAGTTGGTCGAGAAGTTTCCGCTTGGCAAGACCATAGTCGGTGAAGCGGCGCAGAAGGCGTTTATCAAGCTCTTTGGCGCGATCTTGCGGCTGAGAAACATTCTCACGGCATTCGACGATTTCGCAGGCAACGAAATTCTGAGCCAACGCGACTTCCAGGATTACCAGAGTCTGTATCTGAATCTGTACGCCGAATTCCGTAGCGCATCGGAAGCGGAAAAAGAGTCGATCAACGACGATGTGGTATTTGAGATCGAGCTGATCAAACAGGTCGAAATCAACGTCGATTACATCCTGATGCTGGTCGAGAAGTACCTGAAGAAGAAAGGCTCGGGCGAAGATAAGGAGATTCGGGCCGCCATAGAGCGCGCGATCAATGCCAGCCCCAGTTTGCGCAACAAGAAAGACCTCATCGAGCAGTTTGTGGATTCCGTATCAACGAAAGCCAAGGTCGATGCGGAATGGGTAGCCTTCATTACAGACAAGAAGGCTGAGGAACTCGACCGGATCATTGCGGATGAAGGGCTCAACGCCGACGAGACGAAGGCGTTTGTTGACTACGCGTTCCAGGACGGCGCGATCCCGACTGCCGGCACGGCGATCACAAAGATTCTTCCGCCGGTGTCAAGGTTCAACAAAAACAGCGGTCATGCGGTGAAGAAGCAAACGGTGCTGGACAAGCTGGGCGCTTTCTTCGAGCGTTTCTTCGGCTTGATCTGATGACATGATGATGGTGAAACTGTCATAAGCAGGTGGGAGGCACCATGGACGTTAAATCGGTAGCCATTCTGGTTTTGCAGTAGGAGGGAACGGCGCAGCATGCCAAGGAGAATCAGATAGGGCCGCGTCTCCATTATCCATAAAAAAAATGAAAAATGGAGACGCGGCCCTTCAACAGTTTCTATTGAACAAAGTGGCCGAGGGAAAGAAAAGCCATTATCCTACAGTACGATTGAAAAGACCTTTTTTTCCTCCTTTATTTATAAAGAGCCTCTAATAACTCCCATGAATTTTCGGCTCGAACTGGGTGAAAATCCAAGAGATTTGGAAAAAGAACAGAATGTCGAGTTGATGAACATAATTGCAGAAGAGATATTTGAAGGTCATTTTGACTTCGATTTAGGCACTGACAAAGTTGAAGAAAAGATTCGGAAAGGTGAAAATATCCCAGAAGGCCATCTTCGGGCAACGCGCATGTCAAGAGAAGAGGTTGTTTATAACTGGCTCCGGTATGTCCATAATCTGATTAAACGATACTATTTGATGAGCGGAAAAATCATCGAGGATGATGAGTTATTTAAACAGAAATTTCCTTCTGAACTATGGAGTTTGATTAGTAAACTAATCAAGAGTTTGGCGGCGCTTCCCGTATGGGTGAATCATTCCCTTTCGGCTACTGTTTTTGGCGGAAAGCAGAACTATGACTTTTGGAAATGTATCTTCGACACTGGCAGGACCCAGGCTGGGCAACCGGTATTAGCAAAGCAATTGAATCTTGACGACCTGTTAAGTTGATTAGTCATCAGGCTGACCGCGTACATTAAACCATGATTTATTTATGATAAAACCAGTTCTTAGGAGGTTTGTATGGATGAAAGATATGATATCGCTCAGGTCTGCACAAATGGACATTCTGCAAACAGTGCTTTCGAAGCATTCCCTCAATTTAATCAGGACTTTTGTGATAAATGCGGCGAAAAAACTATTACGACATGTCAGTCCTGCGAGACCCCCATTAGGGGCATGTACCACGGAGGTTTTTCCTTAGAATATGACCCACCGGCATTCTGCTATAAATGCGGTAATTCATTTCCTTGGACACAACGGAAAATTCAAGCAGCAATTGAGTTAGCGGTAGAGGTCGGAGGACTTTCAGGAGATGACGCATCTCAATTTGATGCAAGCATCAGGGAGATTTCCCGTGATACACCTCAAACCCAAGTTGCAGCTCATAGAATTAAACGGTTACTGGGTAAATTTGCAAAATCTACTGGTAATTCGATTCGTGAAGTTATGGTCGATATCGTAAGCGAAACAGCTAAAAAAATAATATGGCCAGATTAATAAAGGGGATTAGTTGATGACCACCGCAGGTAATGGGTTCCTTCTATAATATGCCTTCGAATTGAAACATTCGAGGTCTGATGAGGTAAGGGAGACATAATGAGGATATCGAGGGTTTGCATTCAAAACTATCGTTCTATCAAAGACCTCTGTATCGAACCAGGTCCTTACTGTGTACTTATCAGGTCGTTGAATTTATGCCCTATTTGATGCCTATTTGATCCACCAATCGTTTTTTTGAATTTGTTTCGTTGTTCGGGTTTGTGTAATTACGGTTTTTTTGCTCTTTTTTAACCCAATT
>JBEKFJ010000008.1:0-29998 GCA_050013355.1 Oryzomonas sp. | reverse complement strand
GTCCAACCCTACGCATACCCTTAAGGACGGCGAATTCATAATCGAGGCTCTAGGATACTTTGACAATGTCTCCCAACTGAAATATGCCGATGCCGATGGAAAGGAGACCCAATCATTTACCTGGGCCAAGATAAAGGACGGGAGTTATCGTTTTTCCTGGGTGAGTCAGAATAATTCCGAAAAGAAGGACATCCTTAGCGATTACGATACCGAAGAGAAGGTTAATATGACTAAGAATATGATGAGCAAAATGAAAGGCTTACGTATAGAGCGCGAAGCGGTGCTGCCTGGTGAAGTGGAAGACTGCATCGGCTGCACTGTTCATGCGGGACGGTCCGCGTCCAGTGTGTTCACCGATGCGGACTACACACAGGCTTTCTATCGTATCCTGGATTACCGCCAGCAGGTGGCCGATGGCAAGCTCACTAAAGACGATGCGAACGCCAGAATTTTGGAAAGACAAGCCGAATTGTTTGGAAATCTCGTGGCCACCTGCCGTCCCGGCAAAGCAGGACAAGAATTCGCCCAATTCCAGAAGGCCTTCGTGAAGGCAAAGGTGGATTACGCCAATTCGGGTATAGCCGAAAAGATGAAGGCTGCGCTGGTCAAGCCCAACTGATCTCTTCAAGGACTGTATCTACCCTATTTCTTTATATCAAGTAGTTCAACCTCAAAAACCAACGTAGCGCCTGGAGGTATAATGTCATCTACGCCCTTCTCGCCATAGGCGATTGAAGATGGACAAACGAGCTTTGCCTTTCCTCCAACCTTCATCTTTTGAACCCCTTCAGACCAGCACTTGATGACGCCATCCAATTCAAATTCGATTGGTTCATTTCGTTGGTAGGAGCTATCGAACTCTTTTCCATCTATCAGTGTCCCACGGTAATGCACTTTTACCGTATCAGTAGCGCTCGGAATTGCGCCTGAACCTTCTTTCAACGAGAGATATACAAGGCCGGATTCGGTCTTTACAGCCCCTTTTTCCTTGGCTGCCTTGTCGATGAACTCTTTACCGATGATGATCTGTTTTTCTTCCAGGGCCTTGTTACGTGTTTGGGCAAGTTGCTGCACCATGGGACCATAGGTGTCAATATCCACTACAGAGGGTTTGCCGGTAATGGCGGCTGTAAGTCCTTCCTTCACAAATTCCAACTCGTTCGGGGTGAGGTTGAATATTGAAATCTGGTGTCCCATCATCTGACCTAAAGCGTAGAGTGTCTTTTGTTCTTCAGTATTAGGCGTGCCGGCAGCAAATGAAGGTGTGACAATTAAGAAAAAGAGGGCGGTAATGATTAGTTTGTTCATAATTCACTTTCTTTTTTGATAGTTTTTTAGGTTTGTGGATTCTGGATTATTGTGATTTTTCAAGAATAGATGTGAGTTCACTCAATTCACTTTTTCCATTTCTTAGTTCATACATTAGTTCAATATAAATATTTTGGTGAAAATCAGCATCCTTGAAAATTTCCTGTATAACCTGTTTATCGCCAGACTTAAATATAATTTGATTGGTGCCCTTTGGTACAGTCTGATAAATAACTGAACCATTACTTACATAGTGTTTACCTATTATAGTAATGTTTTTTCCCTTGAGTTTATCTTGAATAGGACTGGACTTAGTTGAATCATCGTTTTTAATTGGAGGAATAATTATAGTTAATTCAGCTGGAACTTGCGTCAAAAGTTCATTTTTTGATTTAATATATATTGTTATGTTGTAATTATCTTTTTGTTTAGCTGATTTTACTTGCCCATTATATTTTTCATATTGATTAATATTGTTTGAATTGTCCTGCAAATTATTTGCATAAGCATTAGCAAATAAAATAAAACCAATAAAAAAACTATAGATACAAGTGTTTAAAATATTCATTGGTACCCTCTGTTTGTCACTAAATTATTACCCATCGTTGTGTTGACGTTTAACTATTTAGGTGTGGAGGTTTATCAACCGGATTCTAGCATAACTCACAATAACTTTGATGGAGTCAGATCGTTAGGATGATTATAACATGTTGGCTTTATAATCATAGAGTTTTATTAAATCTGGACTTTCCAAAATCAGAGCGTGCGCGTCTGTCCGCCATCCACATCGATGATGCTCCCCTGACAATATCCTGCCAGGGGGGATGCGAGAAAGGCCACTGTCCGCGCGATCTCTTCCGGTTCGCCGAAGCGGGCCACACCCAGCGACTGCGCCATGCGAACGGGTGCCGCCGATTCTTCAATACTATGTTCGATGGCATAGCTTTTCACACGGGTCTGCAGGCGCTCGGTCAGAATGGCCCCCGGATTGATGGCGTTAACGCGGATACCGCCCTTGATGCCACGGTCGGCCAGCGACTTGGTCAGGTTGAGCAAGGCCGCATTGACAGAGCCGCCGATAGTGAATTCCGCACTGCCGGTACGCCCCCCCACACCTACGATGTTGACGATGGCGCCCCGGCGCTGTTGAAGATACGGCCAGGCAGCCCGACTGAGCCGCATTGCCCCGAAAAACTTGAGCGCAAAGCCGTCGCTCCAGTCGGTATCGGGAAGTGTCAGAAAATCACCCCGCTTTGTTGCTCCCGCGTTGTTTACCAGCAGGTCGATCCCTCCGAAATGGGCAACACCGGCGGCAACCACGGCAGCTGGCGTTTCCGGAACGCGCAGGTCAACGGCCTGTACGAGTGTGTCAACCGGGCAGGATGCCGCCACTTCTTCCAGTTGATCTTTCGAACGCGCCACCAGTACCAGACGTACTCCTTCAGCCGCCAATACTTGAGCGATGCTGCGGCCGATACCGCGACTGGCGCCGGTCACGATGGCAACTTTTCCGTTCAATTGCAAATCCATTCAGCCTCCTCATAACTGTTAGGGCAAGTTCAAGGTGTTACCTTCGTTGAGGTGAATTCATGTCGGATTACCTCCATGCGGCTGCGATTTTTGCCCAAGTCCGAATACCCCAAGCGTGAGGCGGAACGAACGTGTATAACCCGCCCTCCTCTGTCCAGAAGGAATTCTCCGTCGTCGACAAAAAAGGTTGTGCGCAGTTCGACCCGAAGATAGCCGGAATGTTCCTCAATGATTTTGGTGTCATTTCGACGCGCCAGAATCTGCTTCAGCCGTGCAAAAGCGACATCGGCATCACCGCTAAAGGCCAACGGAGCGATACGGTGTTGCTCATCGGTTTCCTGACTCGAAACACAGTTCGGGGTTGATGGACAAACAGACAATCTGTTCTCATGCACCCCAAGATTGTTTGGGCGTTCCCCCGCACAGGCAGCCAGTAAGCTCGATAAAATGCTCATGACCATGACCCTTCGTAACATTGCGCTTCCCCTGCTCAACTCAGACATCAGTTGGACCGCCGCGGCGGGCGTCCCTTCGATTCATTCTGGATAAGCCACTATTATAGCGCTGACAAGAATATTTCACCGGCTGGGGGTGGGGGGACAAAAGGCTGGTCGTAGATATCGGGGACGTTGCATTCTTTCCGGCCTGTCCCGGAAGCCCTCCCAAAACGGAAGGCGAAAAAATCAATATGATGGCACGGGAATTCCTGGAATTGCGGTGCCCCTATACGGCTTTGAGTCGTGACCTTGAGAGTGAATTCATCAGCACCTCCTCGGCCTCGACACCCGGTATGGGTTTGCTGAATAGATACCCCTGCATCTCGTCACACCCTAATTCGCTCAAGGTTTTCATTTGAAACGGAGTTTCAACACCCTCTGCCACGAGTTGCAGTCCGAATCCTCGTGCTATACCCAAAATAGCGTGGAGAATCGGGGAGACGTGAACGCCCTCCACCAGTTCGCGAACAAATGACTGGTCAATCTTGATGCTGCTGATAGGAAACTTGCGCAGGTAATTGAGTGAAGAATAGCGGGTGCCGAAGTCGTCGATCGATATACGCACCCCCAGGTTGTGCAATTGCCGCATTTTATCGATAATACCGGTATCATCGTTCAAAAGCAGGTTCTCGGTGATTTCCAGATCCAGGCAATGGGCAGGTATGCGAAACCTGGTAAGGTTGCATTTGATTCTTTCGACAAAATCACTGCGTTCGAATTCCAACGGTGAGACATTGACCGAGATGCGCAGGTCTCCCAATCCCTTTTCACGCCACAGGGCCATTTGGCTGCAAGCCTCGGCCAATACCCAATCGGTGAGGTAACAAACCAATCCCGTTTCCTCTGCCATGTCAATAAAGCTGGCCGGGCTCAATAACCCGTGTGCCGGATGTTGCCATCGGATCAGGGCCTCCAACCCGACAATCCTGTCTCTGCAGATACTGATCTGTGGTTGATAGTACAACTCAAATTCCGAGCCGTTGATGGCCTGCCGCAACTCGTTTTCAAGACTTATGCGCTCATGATGGCAGGCATTCATCTTGTCGGTAAAACAGAGATAGTTGTTTTTGCCGCTGGCCTTTACCTCATACATCGCTATATCGGCATTCTTCAACAATACATCGGCGCTATTTCCGTGTTGGGGATACAAAGCAATACCGATGCTGGCCGATATCCGGAATTCCTGCCCTTTGACCTGGAACGGTGCTTTCAGAACATCCAGAATCTTCTCGGCAATGGGACTCGCATCCTCCGGACCACATAGGTCCGGCAACAACACCGTAAATTCGTCCCCCCCCTGGCGGGCGAGGGTATCGCCGGCCCTGACGCAATGGCGCAGGCGCTGAGCCACGTTCTTTAAAAGATCATCTCCTTCGGCATGTCCATAGGTATCGTTCACGAGCTTGAAACGGTCGAGATCAATAAACAAAACACCTATCAGCCCGCCATTGCGTTTTGCCTGGCATAACGAATGTTCCAGCCGGTCCTTGAACAAACTTCGGTTCGGCAGGTGGGTAAGATGATCGTGCAAAGCCTGAAAACTGATGGTCTCTTCGGCTTTTTTGCGTTCGGATATATCTCGCGCAACACCGTAGGTGCCCAGAAATCGTCTCGCTAGCGGATCACTGCTCTCGCCGTCTTCGTCATAAACACCTACGGCGCTTAACGCCGCGACGATGGGGGGGGGCTTGAAGTGGTGGATGCGATCTTTATCCTTCAAGCGGACTTCAACATTTGTTATGGCGCGATTGTCGCGGCGCCGCTCGGTGAAGGCCCACTTGGCGATACTGATGTCTTCCTCGTGGACAATACGTGTATACTTGCACCCGATCAGTTCATCACGTGAATAGCCAAGCAGTGATTCGACCCTGCCGTTGATGAACATGAAACAACCGTTGGTATCAAGTGTGTAGATGAGGTCCGGAGAGTTTTCCACGAGGAACCGGTGCATTCGTTCAGATAACTCAAGACGCGCCGTCATCAATGCGTGGCTTCGCTCCAGGCGGTTTCGGTGCAGGGCATTGTCAACCTTGAGCTGCATTTCTTCGAACTCATAAGGCTTGCGTACGAATTCCACAGCTCCGCCGCGAAGGGCGCGTATGGCGGAATCGATGTTTGCGTCCGCACTGACCATGATAACCCGTGTTGATGTCGTGAAATTGGTTATCCATTCCATCAGGTCCAAGCCGGAAATATCCGGAAGATGGATGTCCAGAAGAACAAGGGCCGTGTCCTGGGCCTTGAGCGCAGAGATGGCATCTCCACCGTTTCCACACTCCACGATATCCCGGCCTTCGCCGGCCAGGAGTTGGCGCAGGCTGGAACGCATTCGTGGTTCATCGTCGACGATGAGTATCCGCTGTGGTTGGTCAACCCCTTCATGGGAAGGGTTGAATGTTGTACGGGCTAAAAAATTCACTCTCTTAGGCACCCTTGGGTTGCGGCAACAGGATAATGAAGCTCGTCCCGGTGCCGGCTTGACTCTGGCAGCTTATTTGGCCACCAAGACGTTCCACCAGTGACGCCACGATAGACAATCCGATGCCGGAATGCCCCGGACGCCTGTTTGGGGACAGAGGCTGAAACAGGCGCTCCATAACCTCTTGCGGAAGGCCGGGACCGGAGTCGCTTAAATGGATTTCGATATAGTGCTGTTCGTCGTGTTTGATATTCCCGCGCGTGGAGATAATGAAATGGCCGCCTTCAGGCATCGCCTCGGACCCATTTTTCCAGATGTTGAACAGGATTTGTTTAAAGCTGTCCCGGTCTCCACTGACAGGGGGGAGATTTGCTTCAAATGACTTTATCAGGGTTATGCCGCGACTTGCGAATAAAGATTCACCATAGAGCGCCAACATCTCTCCGATCACGACATTGACGTCGAATGCGCCGGTTGCCGGGGGAGTTTCGACAAGTTCGCCCAAGCTCCGCACAATTTGAGTTACGCGATCAATCTCCTCGCCGAGGACATTCAACTCCTGTTGCACGTCGAGCTCGCCAGGCAGCCTTTGGCTGACGATCTTCAGATAGTTTTTTATGATAGCGAGCGGGTTTCCTGTCTCATGTACGACCTTGCGGGCCTGTTGCTCGAAGCGGCTTGTCAAGGCGGTCTCGACCTCCTGCTCGCGTTGTCGCAAACTTCTCCAGGTTTCAATGCTGTCCGCGGCCATTTCGGCAAAACTTGCCATCCAGCCAAGGCGAGGATGTATCCTGGCATATTGGGTCGCGCTCACTCCATAGGCCATGATGCCGATGTGATTTCCGCGGACGATCATTGGAACGTACAGCAAACCTTCACATTTCAGTGCACGTGCAATCCGTACATCCACCAGCGAGACGGTTGCCGGGCATTCATCATCGAAGGTGGAGGACGGTTGTTTTCCCAAGGCAACGGCCGCTGCGAGACTCTGTACACGATCCAGTCTGATGTCAATCTGCTGAAACAGATCCGGTTGGCCACCGATATTCGCTCCTGAAAGCGACTTTTTGTCGTGCTGCACGAAAAGAAAGGCGATTTGCCCGAGTCCAAACAGGATTCGGGCGGATTCACGTACTGCCATGACAATTTCGTTTTCTCTGCAGAGTTCAGCCAGACTAAGCTGCAGGGAATGCATCGTGGCCATATCACGTACCACCGCCTCTATGCGGGAATACGCCATGTCACTTTCGTGCAGTTTTGGTCTCAAGTGTTCAAACGGGGTTGATAAATACGGGATAGTCTTCGACTGATGGGATTCCTGGATGTCAAGTGCGGCGGCCAGCAAGGCGACACGCTCGAAACATACCTGCTGGATGGCCGCTGCATCGGATAATGTGATTCCCAGAATTGATGTGATTGCAGCAATAGTTGCGTTTGATTCGTTTTGTAATAGATCTGTTTTTTTGCTGTTACCGATAATATCCGCAGACCAGACGATTTGACTCAGGAGATCGGCATTCACAATCTCGTTGGCAGGCTTGTGATGGAAAAGAACGGCATCCGCCATGAAGGACGAAAGCTGCCACTGATCGATCAGCCAAGCGCCGACAGCGGCATGATCCGTACCGAGTAACGAATCTTCATTGTACAGAAGTGCGGTTTCGTCAGCGCTTCTGTCAAGCAGGATACCATAACGATCGCTCATGCCTCCCAGAAGAAGCAACTGGCCTATATCATGCAGCAGGCCGGTCAAATAAGCTTCATCTACATCAGGGTAGTTAACGTGGGCTGCAATGGCATACGCCAATTCGGCAGTACGCAGCGAATGAGCCCAAAATCCGTTCAAGTTGAATCTGAGATCTCCGGTAGTGCGGGCAAAAACGCTCTGAATGGCAAGGCATGCCGCCAAGGTTCTCATGAGGCGAGTGCCAAGAACAACCAAACCCTCATCGAGGCTCTTGACCTCCGCCACGCGCCGCAACGCCGGCGAATTTGCCACAGTGAGAATCCGCGCACTCAATGCCGGATCTTGTCCGGCCATTGTCGCCAATTCGGCCGTCGATACCTTGTCGTCATTTACCGCACTCAAAAATCGAAGCAATACCTGCGGGAATGACGGTAATTGGATCGATTCTATGGCGTCAAAGACTGGTCCCGGAATCTGCTGCAATAGATCCCTCCTTGGTTAATGCGACAAAATTAAAGATTATCCACCTGTTTTCGTCATAGCACATTTTTGATGCCAGAACATTACAATTCTGAAATTTTTTTATATGGAGAGTAAGGATTATCCGGTTTAGCCTTTGCAATAGATTTAATAACCAAAAAATATTTGTATCAAAATGATGCAATCGGAGGGATCCGGCGGTATGATTTGTGCGATTACAGTGTGAAAACTGAAGGATGGTAAGAACACCCGAGAAGTGCAAGGGTGGAAGTGAAGGACACGGAGCTTGTTCTGGTTCCGTTCGCAAGGTCCGCGATGGACTATACCGACGAGGTGATCGGGCAGTCCATGCCTGTCGCGGCACTCAGAGAGGGATAACTCACAAACGTTTTTTGCTCGCTACAGGTGTTTCCCTTTCGGGATAATGTGTTTGAGCTTATTCGAGCCGTCATACAAGGTCTGCTTGATGATCCCCCGCTTCTCTTTGAGATCCTTCTTGGCATCGGCTTCATCCAGAAGGATTTCGGCTTCGCCGGCCAGTTTCTCGACTTCTTCCGCTTCTTTTTGATCAATCAGAGTTGCCATTGAAAGCACCTCCTTCTTCCATGCTTATAATGTTATCCCACAACCGGGCAAAAAACAATTGGAGGGGCGCCGCGGGCCAAGCTTCCCAACATCGGCTCCCACCGGCCGGCCCCGCACAGGGAAGAGAACTACGCGGCCACGATGATCCCCTTAGTAAAGATGGCAACGTACTGTTGGATCAACTGCTCGTCCTGCCGGGGCGAATGATTGGTCAGCGACTCGGTGGCCAGGGTGCTGAGGAAAAAATAGTTGACCATGCCGGCAAGGGCCAGTGCGGCATTGACGGCATCGATATCCTGCCGGAACTGCCCCCGTTGCATCCCTTCTTCGACCACCTCCGCCAGGATCCGGATCACGTTGGCGATGGCCGGCGAGACGATGGTGGCGAAACAGGCGGTGGGATTGGTGAGCTCGCTGGTGTAGAACCGCAGCAGGTAAGGGTTGTTGCGGTGCCGCAGCATGGTCCAGCGCAGGTACCCTTCGATCACGGCTAATGGATCGGCCCCTTGCCGGCGGATCTCCTCGATCTGCTCGAAACAGGCGAATTGCACCTGCAGTACCGAGCTGTACAACCCCTCTTTGCTGCCGAAATAATACGAGATCATGGAGATGCTCGCCCCGGCCGCCCGTGACAGTTCCCTGACGCTGACGCCGTGCAAACCGCGCTCGGCAAACAGCCGTGTTCCCACCTCCAACAATCTGCTGCGGCAATCCGCTTTTGTCATGTCTCTTCCGATCCGCTTTAATGTCGCGCCAAGAGTAGCAAAATCGTCCGCAAAATCCAATGCCGGAGATGGGTCGCAAAAAAGTTCTTGCAGGACAAACAGTGTATTGTTATTTTGTATTCGAACGAACGTTCGATTTGTTGCTCGCGTTGCCCGCCAAATAGCGGCCAGCGGAAACTAACCATCACATTACGAAGGAGACAGCGGACAAATGTCAGAATTGCACAACAGGATCAGGAAAACCAATCTCCACTCCAGGATCAGGAGGGTCGAGGATGTCATCCCCCTGTTCGAGAACGGGATGAACGTGGGCTGGTCGGGCTTTACCCCTGCCGGCTACCCCAAGGTGGTGCCTATCGCCCTTGCGGATCACGTGGAGAAGAACGGGCTGCAGGGAAAACTGAGATTCAACCTGTTCATCGGCGCCTCGGTCGGCGCCGAGACCGAGGACCGGTGGGCATCCTTGGATATGATCGACCGCCGCTGGCCCTACCAGACGGGCAAGAATATCCAGGCCGGCATCAACGAGGGCCGCATCCGCATGGGGGACAAGCATCTCTCCATGTTCGCCCAAGACCTGGGGTATGGCTTCTACACCAAGGAGAACGGCGGACGCCTTGACATCGCCATCATCGAATGCTCTGCCATCACGGAGAACGGCGGACTGGTGCTGACCGCCTCCTGCGGCGCCGTGCCGGAGATCGTGCAGATCGCCGACAAGATCATCATCGAGATCAACACCTCCATACCGAACTTCGAAGGGCTGCACGACATCATCGAGCCGGTCAACCCCCCCAACCGCTCCCCCTATCTCATCAGCCGGGTGGACGACCGGGCCGGCACCCCGTACGTGCGGGTGGATACGGACCGGATCGTGGCCATCATCGAATCGGACCGCCCCGACAACGGCCGTTCCTTCAGCGAACAGGACGAGACCTCAGAGGCCATCGCCGACCACATCATTGATTTCTTCTCCCGCGAGGTCAAGATGGGGCGCCTGCCGAAGAACCTGCTGCCGCTCCAGTCCGGCGTCGGCTCCATCGCCAATGCGGTCATCGGCGGGCTCGCCAAGGGTCCGTTCACCGGGTTGAAGGTCTGGACCGAGGTGTTGCAGGACACCATGCTCGACCTCTTCGATTCCGGGAAACTTGATTTTGCCTCCACGGTCTCGCTCTCCTATTCGGTAGACGGCTTCAAGCGCTTTTACGGCGACTGGGACAAGTACAGCAGCAAGGTGCTGATGCGCCCCCTCTCCATCGCCAACCACCCGGAGCCGATCCGCCGCCTGGGGTGCATCGCCATGAATACCCCGGTGGAGTTCGACATCTATGCCCATGCCAACTCCACCCTCGTGGGGGGTACGAGGATGATCAACGGCATCGGCGGTTCGGGCGACTTCCTCCGCAACGCCTACCTCTCCATCATGCACACGCCGTCGGCCCGGCCGAGCAAGACCGACCCGACCGGCATTACCTGCGTTGTACCCCATGTGCCCCATGTGGACCATACCGAGCACGACCTGGACGTGCTGGTCACGGAGCAGGGACTGGCCGACCTGCGCGGCCTGGATCCGAAGAGCAGGGCACAGCTCATCATCGACAACTGCGCCCACCCGGACTACAAGCCTCTCTTGCAGGAATACTTCGACATGTCAACGAAGGAGTGCCTGGCGCGCAAGGCGGGCCACGAACCGCAGATGCTCGACCGGGTGTTCAAGATGCAGGTCAACCTGGCCAAGAACGGCACCATGAAGATCGACAACTGGGAGGTCTGACCGCCCGGAAATGAATAAGGAGGCACCAATGACTCATGCGGATCATCTGTCGAAACAGTATCTGTGGGAAGCGCTTCATGCGATGGAACAGGCCCATGCCGACAACAGGGATACCCGCGTGGAGCCCCACATCTCAAAGGCTATTGGTGCCTTGCGCGAACTCATGAACCGGATTGCCGCCCCCCATGATATGCATGGGGGTGCGGTATCCGACCCGTATGAGATCAACGAATCCAACTCGGCTGTCTGACCCAGGAGGGAGGTCGCCCACGGAAGAGACACTAGGCACCGAAGGCGTCCGCTCCCCTGGCAGCAGCGATCCAAACTTTGAAGAGGCGTACCCCACATGAAACCGCAAGTCATTGCAACCCGCGTATCCGATGAACTTTTGGAAAGAATTGACAAGGTGGCTGCCCATATGGGGCAGACCCGCAAGGACATAATCAAGCAGGCACTGGAGGAATGGTTGAAATGCAGTGTCGGCAGTTGCTGACGAGCGGCGCTTGAATATCTGCGCCGTGGTGATGCAAAATGAGCCGAAACCGGACACAGGGGATCAGAAAGACCCGTTAATTTCATCGATTTTTCTGTAAGGGCTCGATTGATTCGTGCCCCGTTTCCGACCATCATAGAACAGGGGCCAGGTCGCGTTCCTGGCCTTTTTTGTGCCTCGCCTCGAATCCTCCTGCACCAACTCAGCGCCTCAAGCAAAAAATATCTGTATCAAAATGACACAATTAATGAGAATTCTGCGGCTTATTTCCTTTATTTTATGTGTAAAAACAGAAGGATGGGAAGATTGGTCAACCGGTGGTAATTTATTAACACTATGAAATTGCGTTGAAAACTGTGATTTTGTCGTGTAGAAGATGAGGGGGTGGGGAAATATCTTCATTAATTTTCGTCTGGAACTAATTCTGCTTGCCCGAGCTTAGGACCATATCTCACCTTAAGGAGGAAAAGTATGCTGAAAAGATTTTTTTCGTGTCTGACCGGGGTTGCCTTGATCGCCGGTTGCGGTGGCGGAGGCGGGAGCAGTTCTCCGGCAGGATTACCTGCGGCGTATACGGGTAAGACAACTCAGGCAACCGTGACGACAGCCAATGCAAAGACCCTCTCTATGGCAGCGTATAACGGCAGCGGGTGGGCATCCGCCATGGGTGTTGTCGTATTAAAGGCTGTCGCCAGCGACAGCATCATCCAGCCGCCTCTGATACAGGACGTGGTCGGCATCATCGAAAGCAGTGCCGCAACAATAGCCCAACAGCCCAAATCATCGGCAAAGGCCGTAAAATCACTTACCAACACCCAGAATACCGTCAATGGTTATAGTGGTTCGTACAGTTACAACTTCAATATTGACACTGTTTCCGGTGCCGTGAATGGTACAGAGACCTTCTCGCAATACCAAGCCAGCAGCAACTCTCTCACCATGAGCGGCACTGTTACTCTCAGCGGTGTTTTTAACATGGTAACTTCAACTTTTTCCAGTATGAATATGACGATGACCAATCTTAACATAACTGCAGGGAGTTCAAATATTACCCTGTCTGGAAATTTGGCTGCCAGCACCAGCGGTTCCACAACAACCGAGACCTTTACCTTCGCGACCACTGACAACGTCACCCATCTCACCACATTGGCATATAACTATACAATGATGCTTACCGGTACCTCGCTGACGTTTGCCGGCACCTATTACGACCCTGCCGAGGGGTATTTGACCGTCAGTACGGTAACCCCATTGACCGTGGCCAGCCTCTCTGACACCCCGACCGCTGGTCAACTGCTTTTTACCGGTAGTAACGGTACCAAGGCCCGCCTGACCTTTAGCAGTGTCGGCACCACCGTAGAGGCGGATACCGCAGGTAATGGAACGTTTGTTGTGGTCCCATGACATGTTTCAAGGCAGAGCATTGATAACAGTGTGATGCAAATCCGCCTGACCACCGCAAAAAGTGATGGTGAGGGGTTGCAGGTGGTGAAGAACGTTGCCCGCCTTATCATAAGATAGGGCGGGTATTTTTTTGAGTTGCTTGCTTCGAAGTCGAGTCTTAGACCTGTGTTCGGGAATCTATGACTCTTGCCGTGAGTTAGCCGCACGACACTTTCAAACCCCTCTCGGATAGTCTTCGCAGTCCCTTACATCTCTCGCCTCGACATGCCGCCCGGATCAGCACCTGTCCATGCCTGGTTGAACATTGGCAACCGCGGTAGACAAGCTAAACAAAGAAAATTTGATATACTATGTATCAAAGGGTTGTCATGGAAACGGCAACCCAAATGCCGAAATACGCGGAATCCATCCCGTACAAAGGGGCTTCGCGCGAAGGGATGTGTGATGATCCGAAAAGCATTTGATCCGGAAGAGGCGATAAAGATCGTTAAGGGGGTGCCGCTGTTTTTCAGCTTCTCCGATAAGGAAATCTCCGAGCTGCTGCAAAGATCCAACATCTACAGCTACCGCAAGGATGAGACCATTATTCGTGCCGATGAACGTATCGACAAGATGTACATCATCCTCAAGGGGCGGGTCAAGGTCGTTGACCTGTCGGTCAGCGGGGAGGAACGGGTCATGGCGTTCCGCCATCGAGGCGATTACTTCGGCGATATGGGGCTTCTGGACGGCAAGACCGATTTTGCCACCGTCATCGCCATGGAGGCGTGCAGGGTCCTTTTGATCTCAAAGAGCGCGTTTGACGAGTTTTTTATGGACGACAAAATGGCCCTGCGCCAGGTCATCGCCGTACTCTGCCGGCGCCTGCGAGAGAGTTGGCTCTTCCATAATATTATCGGGATAAACGATGCCGAGTCAAAGATCAGGGCAACCCTGGCCCACTACAGCACGACGCTGGGGACGCGGAACAGCCACGGCGTCATTATCAATTCCGTTTTCTCGCAGCAGAGCATTGCCGACCGCGTTCAGATCACCCGTGAAACGGTAACCAGGGTGTTGAGAAAGATGAAGGATCAGCATGAGATCGAGATGGTCGGGCGGCACTACAAGCTGCTCCCCATGTTTTTCGACAAGTACCGGCAATCGCAACTTTACAAGACCCTTGCCTCGGGCAAGTAACAACATGGGGCCGCATCGTTAGATGCGGCCCCATGTTGTATTCCAAAATTGCACATGCCTCGGTCGGTCGGCATCCTTTCAGGCTTCCTCAGAGAGGGCCAGCCTGTAGGTACAGTCCTTCAGAAATTACACCGTAGCCTACACAGAGGTTGACGTTGTTGATGTCCCTTGAGAAGAGGTATCATTAGCAAGTGAACTGTTCTGAAAATAGCTTTGCAAGGCTTTTACCAGCAAATTCAAATTACTATTACTGTTATTGCCGGAGCTGCTGTTAGTGCTGCTTGAAGATGCCAGTTTTTCCAGTGAGGTCAGCGCAGTATTGGCATCGGTAGTATTTCCTGATTGCAGAGCGGTACTGAGTGTTTTCAACAGAGAGGCTATGCTTGATGCGTTGGATGTTGAATCCGTAGATGAAGTGCTCGTGGCAGTCGACGAATCATCTGCGGGAGGCGGGCCGTGATGGCCGCTCATCTTTTGCTGAATGCCGGCAAGGACTGATTGTGCGGATGTAGTGTCGCCCGATGCCAGATCGCTACCGATGCTCTGCAGGTCTTTGAGAAAAGGATTATCTGTGCTGCCGGTACTGCCTGTGCTGCTGGTGCTGTTTGAAGATGCCAGTTTTTCCAGCGAAGTCAGCGCTGTATTGGCATCGGTGGTATTTCCTGATTGCAGAGCGCTACTGAGTGTTTTCAATAGAGAGTCAATGCTTGATGCGTTGGATGTTGAATCCGTAGATGAAGTGCTGCTGGTGTTTGAGGAATTATCAGAAGAATTCTGACTACTTATCTGTTGTGCCAATTTGGCAAATGAATCCATCTGCGAAAAAATATCTGATATACTGGTGCTGCTTTGGGATGTACTGGATGATGCCGTGTCCTGAGATGTTCCACTGGACGATACACCGGCCTGAGATACGCTGGCCGAAAGTTCCTGATTCAGTTCTGCCATTAATTCTCTCATTTTTTTCAAATCTGAAGCGTTTTGCCCGCTACTAATACTACTTATAGAACTTGACATTTTATAACTCCTTTCTTTCATGCCTGAGATAGTTAACTTGACCTTCCATCACATGAAGCAGGGGATTTTCGGCATAACCAGCCTCTTTTGCCTCCTTTCGCAGAGAATGGAGAAACGGACCCGCACCCTTTCCGGAAATGGGCGTCAGCGTCTTTTACTCATGATAGTTTAGTGTGTGTACGCGCAAAATGTGTATATAGTGTGAAAGAAAAAAGGAAGTTTGTGTAAATGCGTGCTGCCACGGTGGGTGCATTTCCTTAATGGGTGCAACACTGACTCAATTATGAGTTAATGTCTACACCGCATCTCTCCTAGCCGCGCAAATTGTAATTGGTTGTAATATCGGATACTGTCCCGCCTCAGTCGGAAGTGGACTTTCAGGCCGCTTGATTTAAAGGTAAATCAGCCAGTCGCAACCAAGCTTCCGGCCGCTTGCCAGTATGGACGGCAGCATACAGTAGCCTGGGAAATATGGACCGCATGTCAAAGCGCCGGTTGAAACAAGTATTGCACTTGTTACGTTGTAGGCTGAAATACAAGCTACTCAGGTTCAGCAATGACCGCATTTCCTTAATTGCTGCGTATTTCCTTCATTTTTAGCTCCTATCCTTAATCCGTGAGAACTACTACAGAAAAGTTATTATTTACCGAGTCACAGCAGTAGGGACAAATGGCGAAACATTAGGGTCTGACGAAGTTTCAGCCACACCAGGAGGCATTCCATGAAAAAAATATTCTACCTCATTTTTTGCGCTGTTCTTTTGTCGACGTTATCCCGTCAGTACACGTATGCTGCATTAGGAGGTGGGTTGGATTCAATCTCCTCCGACCTTCAGACCCTTCATGCAAATCACCGGGCGAAGACTATCAAAGACAAGTATTCTGTTGAAAAAATTACCGCCGATGCAACGACCGTGCGTGAATACGTTTCACCATCCGGGATTGTCTTCGGCATTGCCTGGAACGGCTATGTTCACCCCGACCTTACACGGCTTCTCGGTTCGTATTCGGGTGAATTCACGGCTGCCCGTCAGAAGGCTGCACGCATATATGGCAGTAGGCGTCTGCATCTTGCAACGGAAAATATTATTGTCGAGAAATGGGGACACATGCGAGATTTACAGGGACGGGCCTATGCTCCAAGCCTGTTCCCGAAGGGGATAACCAGCGATGAAATCAAATAAACTCTTCATTCTGTTGTTGCTACTTGCAGCGATTTCCGGTTGCGGCGGTGGAAGAGGAGGTGGTTCGACGACAACGACGAAGACGCTGGTTTCCATTGCCGTCACCCCGGTGAATCCGAACATTGCCGTGGGGACAAACCAGCAATTCAGCGCCACCGGAACATATTCGGACAGCACGACACAGGATCTGACGACTTCGGTGACTTGGACGTCGTCGAACACCGGTGTGGCGACGATTGTCGCAGACGGGCTTGCTACGACTACCGCCGCGGGTTCCACCACGATCACGGCCGCATCGGGAGGGGTCTCGGGGGTAACCTCACTTACGGTTACATCGACCACGCTGGTTTCCATCGCCGTCACACCGGCGAATCCGAGCATAGCCATGGGGACGACTCAGCAATTCACCGCCACCGGAACATATTCGAATGGCTCGACACAGAATCTGACGACTTCGGTGACTTGGACGTCGTCGAGCACCGGCGTGGCGACGATTGCCGCCAACGGGCTCGCTTCGGCTACTGCTGCGGGTTCCACCACGATCACGGCTGCATTTGGAGGCGTCTCGGGGGTAACCTCCCTTACGGTTACATCGACCACGCTGGTTTCCATCGCCGTCACCCCATCGAATCCGAGCGTAGCCCTAGGTACGACTCAGCAATTCACCGCCACCGGTACGTTCTCGAACAGATCAACCCAGAATATAACCACATCGGTGACTTGGAGTTCAACCACCACGTCCGTTGCCACCGTTAGTAATACCGGCATTGCTACCCCTGTTGCTGCGGGCACCACCACGATCATGGCCGTGTCGGGAATCATCTCGGGTACGACCACCCTGATGGTGGTCGCGGCTCCAAGTGCGGGGGCCAACGTGGTGCCAATCACGGTCAACGGCTCTCTGTGTTCAAGTGGCTCCTATCCAAACAAACCATGTGTTAGTGTGACGATCTGCTCTCCAGGGACCTCAACCTGTCAAACTATCACCGATATACTTCTTGACACCGGGAGCTACGGGCTACGCATTTTTAATTCATTACTGACAACAGTCACATTGACTCCAGTAGCGTCAGGTTCCGGACAGTTAGCAGAGTGTGTCAATTTTGGCGATGGTGCGTCCGAGTGGGGGCCGGTCGAGACGGCAAGCGTCATCCTTGGAACTGAGACTGCTGTCCAAATCCCTATTCATGTCGTCAACTCTAGTTTTGCAACTCCACCCAGCGCTTGCAACAGCAGGCACTCAACCCCCGATACATCTCCTTCCGAGGCTGGATTTAATGGTATCCTGGGAGTTGGGCTCTTTGCACAGGATTGCGGCAGCAACTGCACGACTTCCGCGAACAACGGAAATTATTATTCCTGTATCGGAACAACATGCACAGGGACCACGGTGCCAAATGCCAATCAAGTCATTAACCCGGTTGCAGCGCTTTCTGTTGACAACAACGGCGTGATAGTCGAAATTTCAAGCGTTGCGCTTGGGGGTGTCACTTCTGTAAACGGAAGTCTCATACTTGGAATCGGGACTCAAACGAACAATCAGCCGCCCACGACGGTGACGGAATACCCTGCCGACCCGATTTATGGCCAGTTCACCACCATCTTTAATGGGGAGACTTTTACTGATGCCTGTTTTATAGACAGCGGATCAAATGGTTTGTTCTTTGATGATCCAATGATAGCTCCATGCTCACCATCTTCAAGTGGGAGTGGTTTCTTTTGCCCGTCGTCGACTCTGTCTCTTTCTGCCACAAACTCCGGGTATTCTGGGTCGCCCACTGGTACCGTCAGCTTCGAAATTGGCAATGCCACCACTCTTCTCGACACATCAAACAATGTTTTTATCGAATTGGGTGCGAACTCTTCGGATTTTGATTGGGGACTTCCATTCTTCTTCGGCAGAAATGTTTATGTCGGCATTGAAGGGACAAGTTCGAGTCTGGGCGCCGGCCCTTACTGGGCGTACTAGGACCATGTAACATCTAAATCCAACCCCTCTAAATCCCCCCTTGTCAGGGGGGAATCCTTTAAAACCTCCCCTGATAAGGGGAGGCTTGGAGGGGTTTACTACGAAAAAATAAGTGTTACAAAGCAGCAAACGACGCGCAAACGGGGACTCAGGCGGCAGCAGGTGCAGGCCCAGGTCGTTATGGAGAAGTGGGGGCATATGCGGTATCACCCCAGAGGGTATTTGTCCGGCGGGGTTTTTGCGTTTTCACGTTTTTGATTCAATCCCCGGCTGCGGCCGCTACAGCACATCGAATTTATAACCGACACCATACACCGAATGGATCAACTCCACGCCGGGATCGCCGGCGTTGATCTTTTTCCGTAGTTTTTTGATGTGGCTGTCAATGGTGCGGTCACTCACGGTGCGCTGGTCGCGATAGATCTGATCCATGAGTTGTTGACGGCTGTAGATACGGCCCGGCCTGGCTGCCAGAAATTGTAGCAGTTTGAATTCAACCGCCGTAAGATCAAGGTCGTGGCCCGTAAGGGTGGCCCGGTAGCGCGACTCGTCAAGGGTGAGCGACCCGTCTGCCTGGATCGTCTGTTCGCTTCCGGTCCGGCGCAGAACGTTCTTAACCCGGGCTACGACCTCGCGGGGGCTGAACGGCTTGCAGATATAATCATCGGCCCCCAGTTCAAGCCCGAGCAGGCGGTCGACCTCCTCGATGCGGGCGGTAACCATGATGATCGGCACCGTTGAAAACAGCCTGATCTCCTTGCAAATCTCGATACCATCGCGGCCCGGCAGCATGAGGTCGAGAAGGACAAGGGTGGGCGTATGCTCCCGCACCCAGGGGACGGCATCCAGGCCATTACCCAGACAACATGCCTCGAAGCCGTTTTGTTTCAGATAGTCGCTTAACAGCGCCGCCAGTTTTTCTTCATCTTCAACGATCAGTATCTTCCCATTCATCAGCACCTCCCTGTCAACGGTAATTCAATTCTTATCCAGAGCCCTCCCCGCGATGAGTGGCGGGCTTCGATGGCGCCGGCGTGGGCCTCAACGATATTGCGGCAGATGGCCAGGCCGAGCCCCGCGCCTCCGGCAGCCCGATTGCGTGATGCCTCGACCCGGTAGAGACGCTCGAACAGCCTGCCGATCTCGCTGTTTGGTACGCCGGGAGTTGAATCTTCGATATCGATGGTAACGTGCTCGCTGACACACGCCAAGTGAACGGCGATCGCGCCGCCCGGATCGGTATATTTCAATGCGTTGTCGAATAGATTGGCGAAAAGCTGGCGTATCCGTTCGGGATCGCCGAACACCATGGCTTTTCCGCCCTGAGGGATACTGCTTTCCATGGTGATCTCCCGGTCGGCGAACTGCGAACGGTAGCTGGCGAGCACCGATGACAGCAGGATTTCTAACTCCAATTCCTCCTTGCGGTAGGTCAGAGCCCCCAGGTCGGAGAGGGAGAGTTGGTAGAGATCGTTAACCAAGCGTTCCAAGCGCATTACCTCTCCGTGGAGTGAATCGATGGAGTCCGGGTTTGCCGGACGGATCCTGTCCTGAATGGCTTCGACTTCGCCTCGCAGGATGGCCAGGGGGGTGCGCAACTCGTGGGAAATGTCGGCGACCCATTGACGCCGAGTCTGCTCGTTCTTTTCCAGGGTCTGGGCCAGGGAGTTGAAGCCGCGGGCAAGCTGGCCGAGTTCATCCGTCGATGTCACCGTCACCCGGGTGGAGAACTCCCCGGCCGCAAGCCTGTCAGTGGCGGCGGCCAGGGCCTTGATAGGCCGGATGAGGCGCCTCGCCAGGGGGAGGGAGAAGCTCGCGGCCAGCAGCACAAGAGTTCCCGCCACGAGGGAGAGGGCCATTCCCTGCTCTTTCAAAAAGCGGCGTTGAAGTTCATCGGGGCGGCGTAGGTGGGGCAACAGGCCCAGGTACCCCACGGTTCTGCCCTTGTAGTGGAGAGGCTTGAGAAAGGTGTTGGAAGGGATGCTGGACGCGGCAAACAGCGGTCGCTTTGCCTCATCGAGAAGGACGAAGTGCTTGCCGGCCTCAGGGCCGCCGATTCGGCCTCCGCTGTTGACGAAGTGCTTGCCGGCCTCAGGAGGCGGAGTGCCGGGACTGATTGGGATCGGCCGTGTTTCCGGTCCATGGTTTTCTCCGGTGAAGGCACCCTGTTCCATTGGCCCTGGAGGCCCCCCCGGAGGCCCCCCCGGAGGCCCCCCCGGAGGCCCCAGATGTCTTTCAGGAAACGATTCCGCAAGGAGCCCGAACCAATGTTCCGGTGTCTTCTTCAGGAAATCCCAGTTCCCCTGTCCGGCATAACCGGTCTCGAGCCGTACCGCCAGCCACGCAAGCTGTGTTTGCTCCACGTTTTCGATGTACCGCCGGAAACCACGGTCAACACTCCAGTGCCCGATAAGAAACATGCTGACCACGCTCAGAACGGCGGCCGAAAGTATCATCAGGAACACCCGGTAGGTTATGCGGATCTTTATCAACTCTATCCCTTTCTTGCGATTGCCTGTGTCATTCAGGCTGAAACAAGGCTGCTTCCATTATTACCACAAACAGCGGGCAGAGCACCACCGACAGAACAATTTGCCGGTTTTTTCCACATTTATTACATATTTCAGTCATGCTGGCTCGTTAACATACCAAACAAAGAGCAGAGTGCAAAAGGTTGCCACCCCTTTGCGTTTCGGCGGGACGGGAGAGAACGCCGCCGGCATAACGGAATTCTGAAAGGAGAAAAGGATGGGAATACTCGGTATAAAGCGGGCAGCAGCCCTCTGTGTGGCGGGCGCCATGGTCCCTGCTTCGGTATGGGCCAGTTTTGTGTTGTCGGAATCCGGCAACCGCAGGGAGCCGCCCCAGGCGGCATTCGATGCCTGCAAGGGCAAGAGTGAGGGGACCGCGGTGGAGATCGCCACCCCCAACGGCGATACGATCAAGGCTATCTGCAAAAAATTCAAGGACCGGTTGGTGGCGGTCCCCGAAGGCGCACCGCCGCCCCCGAAAAACTGAGAACATGTTCGAAATAACTTTGCACAGTATTTGCGAAAAGTTCTCAGGCAGGGGACGGCAAGACAAGTGTCAAACGATAACAACAACCAGGAATTGGTAACAACAATCGAGAGGAGAATCCTTATGAAACGGCAGATCATCATGTGCGCCCTGCTGGCAGCCACGGCAATCGGGGTTAACGGCGTCTGGGCTGGGGGCGCTGACGATGGCGGACAAAGAACTATGGGGGAAGATGGATGGGGCCCGTCGGGCATGATGATGCCGCCTCCTCCGCCCGAAGAGATAATCGAGCACATGGCCGGGCAACTCAACCTGACCAGCGATCAGCAGACGAAGATCAAGGCAGTTTTTGCGGCAGACCGGGAAAAAATACCGCTGCTCGTGCAGAAGGTGGGTGAATATCGCAAACAACTGCGCGATGCCACCCATGCCGCTGCATTCGATGAAGCGGCAATCCGGACTATTGCCACGAAACTGGCCCAGGCCGAGATCGAGTTGATCGTTGCCGGTGAACGGGTGCGGAGCAAGGTCAGCGCCTTGTTGACCCCTGAACAGCGGGTGGCTGCCGAGAAGCTCCCGCCGCTATTTCATCATGGACAGGGACCTGGGGAGAGGCCTGGCTGCGGACAATGGCCCGGGTGCATGCCGCCGCCACCGCCATGCAATTGCTGGAGAGGGCCGGGAGCCGGAGGGGACGGGGACAGAATACATAGTCCCGACCCCGGCTGTGGTGAGGAGCGGGGATAGGAGATGCGGCGTGGCTGAGGCCGCGCCGGCCGCAGAACGAATGTGGGGGCAGATCAAGGCGCTTCTCCCATCGGCGACCTTGAGGCGTTTGCAGATCGTGAGGTGACATTTTCCCTTGCCGGGATTGCAGCCGTTCGCGGCCAGGCGTAGAAACGGAACCTTGTCCTGCTGGGCGCGGGGCGCTGGTCAAGCACTTCTTCTTCACCAAGGACAAGGTCACGTATGTCACAGTAAACTCCGTCAGGATGGATATCGAGGAGAGCGTCCAGGCCAGTTGCATCCTTAAGGACTTCAAGACGGTGGCGGTCGGCGCACAGGTGTCCGGTCAGTTGAAGACGCTGCATGTGGCCTTGGAGACAAGGTCAAAAAGAGGCTGCATCGTTCGATGCGGCGCCTTCATTCTGTGCGAGACATCCTCCCGGAAATTTTTGTGACGCACGTCACTGTTACGACCCTTTCCCGTGATAAATACATATTTTCTTCACAATTCTGTAGTAATTTTGTAATATAAATAGTTGACTGTTGGTATAACCTGGTAAAGGCGGTTCCCATGCACGGTAGAACCTATGCCCGATTGGCCTGTCTGGGTCTGGCGGCAGGCGTTTTAATCCTTGCCCGGCAGGCAGGGGCAACACTTGGCGGAACCGCTGGTTCGGTCACGTCGGATCGCGAGGCCTTCTCGGCAGTGCATCGCGCCGCCACGACCCATGGCGCCTACACGGTTCAGGAGTTCCAGTCCGATGCAACCACGGTGCGGGAATACGTAACGTCGTCCGGTACGGTGTTCGCCGTTGCCTGGAATGGCCGGATGCACCCCGATCTCACAACCCTTCTCGGCACCTTTGCCGGCGAATACCAGGCCGCATTGAAGCAAACGCCGCGCACCAGGGGGCTCAGGCGGCAGCAGGTGCGGTCGGATCGGGTCGTAGTAGAGAAATGGGGGCATATGCGGAATCTGCAGGGGAGGGCCTATACCCCGGCTCTTGTCCCGTCAGGGGTAACCATTAATGAAATCAAATAACCTGCTCGTTCTGCTCCTTGTCTTGGTGCTCTTATCAGGTTGCGGCGGTTCGGGAGGGGAGACGGGCACGCCATCCGGCGCCTCGACAGGCGGCACCTCGACAGGTACCGGGAACATCAACAGTAATGGCAGCACCGGGAGCACCGGCAGCACAGGAAGCGGCAGCACCGGGAACGGCAGTACTGCGGCAAATGTGCTTGCCATCACGGTCAACGGCTCGCTCTGCTCAAGCAGCACCTCCAGCGCTTATCCCAACAAGCCGTGCGTCAGCGTAACGGTCTGCACCTCCGGCACCTCGACCTGCCAGACCATCAACGACATCCTGCTGGATACCGGCAGTTACGGGTTGCGCATCTTCAGCACCGCCCTGACGGGCGTTTCTCTCACCCAGGTAAGCAGCCCGAGCGGTGGGGCGTTGGCCGAATGTGTCGAGTTTGGGGACGGATCGTCGCTGTGGGGGCCGGTCATGACGGCAGATGTTGTCCTGGGGAGCGAAACTGCCGTGCAGATACCGATCCAGGTGGTCAACACCGGCTTCGGCACTCCGACGGGATGCGGGACTCCCGATGCAAGCCCTGGCATCGCCGGGTTCAACGGGATCCTGGGAGTGGGCTTGTTTCCGCAGGATTGCGGCACTGACTGCCGCGACTATACCAAAAACGGGATGTACTTCAGTGTTTCAGGAGCGAGCACGGTTGCTACCGTTGCTCCCCTTTCCAGTCAGGTCATAAACCCTGTTGCGGCGTTGCCGGTGGACAACAACGGCGTGATCGTGCAACTCCCCGCGGTCGCGACAGTCGGGGCAGCCTCAACCGACGGCTCGCTCATTCTTGGGATCGGCACCCAGACAAACAACACCCCTTCGTCGGTAACGACGTACCCTTCCGACCAGTCAGCCCAATTCCTGACGACTTTCAGCGGGACGACCTACCAGAGCTTCCTCGACACCGGCTCGAACGGCCTGTTTTTCCCATCGCCGTCATCGAGCCTGCTGCCTATTTGCACATCAAAATATTATTCCACCTGGTTCTGCCCATCGTCGGTCACCAGCTTTTCGGCTGTCAACGCGGGGTATTCCAACTCGCCGACGGGTTCAGTCTCCTTCATGATCGCAAATGCCGGCACCATCTTCAGTTCGTCCAACAGTGTGTTCTCCGATCTTGGCGGCAGCATGGCCGGCGGGTTCGATTGGGGGCTGCCGTTCTTCCTGGGGCGGAGCGTCTATGTGGGGATCGACGGAACGACCTCCAGCCTGGGGACGGGGCCGTACTGGGCGTACTAATGTAAGGGCGTCCCTGAGGAATAACGGCATATCAGGTCATGCGGCGGGGAATTTTTCCGCTGTCGCTTATGCAAACCCCCACCGTAGCTGCCCGCCACGGTGGGGGTTTTGCCTTCATTGCAGGGCAGGGGGAATGATTGAGTTCAAAGAGCACCCGGGAAACAGTGCAACAATCCGAGGCTAATGACGCGGGGCTGCCCCCTTCCAAAGGATGGCACAACACGTTCTCCGCACTGCGCAATCCCAATTACCGCTATTTTTATTCGGGACAGACCGTTTCACTGATCGGCACCTGGACCCGTACCGCCGCCTTGGGCTGGGTTACCTACCAGTTCACCCGTTCGGAATTTTTACTGGGCATTGTTTTCATGCTCAATTCCCTTCCCATTTTGCTTTTCTCCGTTTATGCAGGTTCTCTGGCCGACCGTGTTCCGAAAATCAGAATGTTCGCCTTGACCAGTTGGTTCTCCCTGCTTTCCTCGCTGACGTTGGCCTTCATGTTATTCCACGGCCCCGTTCACATTGCCTATCTCATGATCTTTTCCGCCCTTTGGGGGCTATGCATCGCCTTTGAGATGCCGTCCCGGCAGACCCTTATGGTGGAACTGGTGGGCAGAAAGGATTTGGTGAACGCCATCGCGCTCAACAGCGCCATGGTGAGTTCGACCCGGGTCGTCGGTCCCGCTGTTGGAGGTCTTTTACTTGCTTACTTCGGGGCTGCCTGGTGCTTTCTTGTAGATGCCATAAGTTATTTGGCGGTTCTTTACGCGATTCACAAGATCCTGCTTCCCGCATCGCACTACAAGCCAGACAAGGTCAAAGCCGACTGGAAATATACCTTGGAAGGATTCAAATATTTAAAAGCAAGTTCCACTATGGCCCAAGCGGTAGCCCTACTTTTCATCATGGGACTGGGAGGTTGGGCCTACCAATCCCAGCTATCCGCTTTCGTGGTAACCCAATTGCATATGGACGCCCAAGGCTATGGCTGGCTTTTGGCCCTGAACGGCTTAGGCGCCTGTACCGCCGCCTTATTCGTCGCCGCCCAGGGATCTCATATCATCCGCCTTAGAACGCTGTATACCGGCGCGGGTATTTATGGAGCTTTCATCATTCTTTTCGGCTTCATGCATCACCCGGTCGGCGCGGCATTTTTTCTTTTCTTCGCCGGGTTCGGCATCATCCTCTTTTTTTCCGTTGGAAACAGCATCATCCAAACCCAATCCCCTGATCATTTGCGAGGAAGGCTGATGGGTATCTGGGCCCTGGTCTTCGGCGGAAGCATGCCCTTCGGAAGCTTTTGGATGGGCGTCATCGCCCAAAAGGTGGGATCGGGGCATGCCCTGCAGGCGGGCGGCCTTTTCTGTGCCCTGGGGGCTTTCATCGTCTATTGTCTGGGCAAAAAAAAATCATGAGTGAAAATATCCAGGGGAATCGAGAGGTGGGAAAGGACATTCCCGAGAATGGTATCAAAGGCATTCCGCGATGCCCCTCAACGCCTCAAGGGCGCCGCAAGGGAGCGACAGGTGGGGGGTGTCGATCTCGGCTTCCCGTGGGTTGATGCGGATTACGGTGGTATTGGGCCGAGCGCCGAGCCGTTCCGAGGTATACCGGATGGTGGGGACGGCCCGTCCTGCCCCGAGTTCGATCACCACGGTGCGCCGGCCGTGGAGATCTTCGCAGAACCGGCTGAAACGGCGCTCCTGTTCCGCGGTACGCTCGGAAAGCCAGGTATTATCGCCGAACATGAGGATATTGGGGCGGCTTACGGCGCCGCAGGAGATGCAGCGGGGAATGGCGCGAGCCCGCATGGTTTCCTGGTTGACGGGGATCTTTTCCTGATTGGCCCAGATCCGCCGGCTGCACGGCGTTGTACACTGCAACCAGTGGATCGAACCGTGCACCTCAAGGATGCGCTCCTCCGGGTAGCCGGCCTTCTGGAACTGGCCGTCAACGTTGGAGGTGACCACGAACGAGGCGGCCCGGTTCCGCTCGATCCATCCCTGCAAGATGAGAAAACCTTCGTGGGGGATTGTGGCGCGATACAGGTTGGTGCGGTGCCCGTAAAAGCCCCAGCCGAAGGCCGGATCGCGCTCAAAGTGATCAGGGTTGGCGGCTTCCTCAAAGGAGATGCCCAGCCTGGCATAGGGGGGGTAGCTGTTCCAGAAGCCCTGGGTGCCGCGGAAGTCGGGCAGGCCGGAGTCAACCCCCATGCCTGCGCCGGCGGTGATGACAACCACCTCGGCCTCCCCGATCGCTTGCGCAGCACGCTGGAACATGGCCGGCAGGGTCAGGAGAGGAGGTGCACGAAGAGACCGCTCCGCAGCTTGGGTTCAAACCAGGTGGATTTGGGGGGCATGATCCGGTCCTCGTCGGCCAGTTCGATCAACTCGCGGATCGAGGTGGGATAGAGGGAAAATGCCACGGCATACTCGCCTGAATCCACCAGCCTCACCAGTTCCTCGCTCCCCCTGATGCCGCCGACGAAATGGATGCGTTTGTCGGTGCGGGGGTCGTGGATGGCCAGGGCCGGGTCGAGCAGACGGTTCTGGAGGATCGACACGTCCAGGCGTCCGACCGTGTCCGATTCATCGACAATGTTATGATGGGCATGGAGCTGATACCAGCGGCCATCCAGGTACATGCCGAACTGGTGGCGCTCGCACGGTACTACCGGGACCGGGGAGGGGAGAAGGGTGAAGGCCTTCTCCACGCGGGCCATGAACTCTGCCGGGCTCTGGCCGTTCAAGTCCTTTACGGCCCGGTTGTAGGGCATTATGTTGAGTTGGTTTTCGGGGAAGATGACGGTCAGGAAGACGTTGTACTCCTCATGGCCGTTATGTCCCGGATTCTTCTCACGGCGCAGCTCGCGCACCCTCCCAGCAGCGGCGCTGCGGTGATGGCCGTCAGCCACGTACAGGTGGGGAACGGCAGCGAACAGGGTGGTAAGCCGGCCGATCAGCCCTCGGTCGGCAACGACCCAGAGGGTGTGGCTGACGCCGTCGTCGGTGGTGAAGTCGTATTCAGGGGGGGCTGCCGCGATTCCCGAAATGATCGCCTCGATCTCTGCGCTGGAGCGGGAGAGGTAGAAGACCGGTTCGTCGTTGGCGTCCAGGTAATCGATATGCTTGACCCGGTCATCCTCCTTGTCGGCCCTGGTATGTTCATGCTTCTTGATCACGCCGGACTGATAGTCGTCCACGCTGGTGCAGACCACCAACCCGGTCTGGGAGATCTCCCCCATGCGCTGGCGGTAGACGTAGAAACATTCGCTCTCATCCCGGACCAGGGTGCCGCGACGGATGAATTCTTCAAGGTTTTTTTGTCCCTGCACATAGACCGGTTCGTCGTGGGGATCGATGCTCGCCGGGAGGTCGATCTCCGGCCGCGAGACGTGCAGAAAGCTGGTGGCGTTGCCGGCCGCCATCAGGCGTGCCTCTTCGACGCTCATCACGTCATAGGGGAGGGCCGCCACATTGCCGGCCAGTTCCCTGGGGGGGCGTAGCGCCCGGAACGGTTTGATAAATGCCATGGTAAAACCTCGTGGTCGTAGAACTCATATTCGTAAATAATCCCGGAAAAAACATGTGCCATAGAGTCGCAGAGAGGCTGACATCTGCCACAGAGACACAGAGGCACTGAGGTCCACGGAGAAAAGCAAAAAACTTTTTTTCGGTAAAACCACCATCAAGAATCTTTACTCCTGTTTTTCTCTGTGTCTCTGTGTCTCTGTGGCAGGTTTGGATTTTCTCAAGGATTTCTGCTGTGTCTCTGCTTCTCTGGCAGAATTGCCGATTTTGATTACTGAAAATACCTGCGTGCGCCGATAAAGCGCTTCTCGAAATAGCTCTCGTCAACACCGGATAGCTTGATGTCCTCGCCGCGTCGTGGGGCGTGCACGAACTTGCCGTTCCCCACGAAGATGCCGACGTGGTTGATGCTGTCGGCCGATGACCCGAAAAAAACCAGATCCCCGTCCCGCAGGTCATCCTTCAGCACCGGGTCGCCGGCCCTGAACTGATCCCGCGAGGTCCGCGGAATGCTGAGGCCGCACAGGTTGTACACCGCCCGCACAAAGCCGCTGCAATCCATGCCGTCCACCACATTTTCCCCCCCCCATCGGTAGGGGATGCCCACGAAACGTTCCGCTGTACGGGCAGCGATGGCGCCCATATCTCTTGAGTCCTGGCGGGGCTTCTGCCGGGCGCTCTCCCCAATTTCCTCTGTTCCCGCCTTGCCCTTGTCTTTCGGCGCCTTGGGGAACTCGGCGGGACGGGGGAGGATGATCTCTTTCTGAGGCGGTTTCTGCCAACCCGCTTCCTTGGGGCGGGCAAAGACGATCTCGTTCGGAGGGGCGATATAGAAGCCGTTTATCATCCGGTCCGCCACCAGTCTCTGGGCCGCGGCCCGTGCCTTGTCCTTGGTGGCGAAATCGCCGAAGCGCACGGCGTAGATGCCGTTGTCCTTGCGGAAGTAAAATGCCTCGATCCCTTTTTTTTGGAGGGCGGCGGTAAAGCGCTCCGCGTTTTTCACGTCGGCGAAGGCCCCCATCTGGATGGCGTAACCCAGACGGTTCAGCCCAGATGATGGGGCAGCGTGCCCTTCTGCCCCGAGAAGGAGGAGGATAGCGAGCAGGCTTGCTGTAATGGCTGGTTTGAAGGTAGAGAACATAGCTCGAAGGTGGTCTTTGTTATGAGGTGAAAAGGGTCGAATACAGACAGTGTCCTGTGCGGTTGATCCATTCCCCGAACTAAACGCACAGGACTCTAGTATCCATAATTGGTCGTCGCGAGTAAAGAACTTTTTATCCCGAACGGCACGTTCGCGGGCCTGGATACGGTGGTGGGAGGGGCAGAAAGGACCCGCCCGGCGGTCGGGTTCTTGACAAGAAAAAATATTTGCTAAAAGTATTTTTCAGGAATATACTTATCTTCAGAATTATATTTTACAATGTCTTGTTCCGCAATCCCTTGCTCTGAAGGGAGGGAAACATCATGACGACAAATTCGGTAGCGGCAGGTGGGGCAGCGGCAATCGACGCAACGACGGTTGCCGGTCCGGTGTCCGGCGGGGCCGCAACGCTCGTTTCAGCGCCGGACAGCCGCACGGTTGGCGCAGCTGTGACCCCCTCGGTTGATCCAGTGGCGAAGGCCCCCACGGTTGACACGGTTACCTTGCAGGGCAAGGTCCGGGACACCGTGAAGGTGAGCCCCAGGCAAGGGAACAACACAATCGGCGGCAGGATCGGTTCGGTGCTGTTTGTCTACAACATGAAAGGCGATCTGCGCATCAGGTACATGGACAGCAAAAACTCCTTGGTGTACCAGACGCCGCCGGTGATGATGGCGCGCACGGCGGACCTCATGATGCGCTCCGGCTCTTCGGTGAGCGCCAGGGTATAGTCCTTAGTTCGATAAATTGGATAAAGTAAAAGCCGTTCCCCGGTCATCGCCGGAGAGCGGCTTTTTTTGTCGGCGGCTGAGTGTCGCGTGCGGTTAACCGCACGTGACACTATGGGTTATTCCACGTCGCTCGTCTGGCGGCGCACCCCCATCAGGTACGCCACCACGAAATCCTCAAGGGCCCCATCCAGCACCGCGTCCGGGTTGCCCGATTCCACCCCGGTCCGCAGGTCCTTGACCATTTTGTAGGGGTGCAGCACATAGGAGCGAATCTGGC